>JANLSL010000303.1:0-2017 GCA_031362385.1 Alphaproteobacteria bacterium
CTCGGCAATGATGTTGCCAAAAAAATTCAAGCGCGGGCGGCTTTGTTGATGGCCGAGTTAGAATCAGCGGAACGAAACGATGCCGCAGCCGGGGCAAGTTGGTTAAAACGCGCCCTTGAGCTTGGCGAGCCCCATACAGCGAGTCTTCAAACTCCGCGCACAGCAGCCCAACTAATGGCACTTTCAAATTAACCGTTCACGCATACACGGCGGCGGTTTCGGCGGCGTGTTTTTTAACTGCCGCCGACATCATGGGGGCGTTAAGGGCACTATCACTGAGAACGGGATATTTCCCGCGTGGATTAAACATTTGGTAGTGCCACCACTCGTTACGAAAGAAATCCCAGCCCGCGGCAGTCATCAGCCCTAATAACAAAAGCCGATTGCGTTGGGCCATCGCCGATATCTCGGTGTTTCCGTGATGAGATTTTGGCGTGAAGGCATCAAAGCCAGTGCCCATATCAAGTTCACGCCCCTGCCCATCAATAAGTGTTAAATCTACCGCAGCCCCCATGGAATGGGGCGAACCCCGCCTGGGGTCAGCTAAAAAGTCAGGATCGGGCGTATGCGCCCACAGTGCCCACTGCGCCTCAGCAGGCCTAAAGGCATCGAAAATCTTTAGTCGCAGGCCATGGGGTTGGGCGAGCGCAATTGCCTGCTGCAACAAAACGGCGGCATCGGGGTGCAGATAGCTGCCAGGTCGGCTATACACCGGCTGACCAGTAAAGTTTCCGGCTGTGGCGTAAGCTATCGACAGCTCAACATCGAAGGCGGGCGGGACGATCTCGACCAAGGACATATGTCTACTTTCTTCACTCTCAATCGTAACACGCAACTTGCATCAAATCCGCGCGCGACTCAATTCGCGTGTGGGGTGGCGTGATTATTTTAGCACTTGATACAGCGCTGAGCGCATGTAGCGTTGGTGTTTGGCATGACGGCGCCATGTTAGCGAGCCAAAGCGTGATCATGCCTCAGGGGCATGCTGAAACATTGATGCCCATGATTGAGCGCGTGATGGGTGCGGCCAACTTAAACTACGGGCAGCTTGATCGCATCGCTGTAACTGTCGGGCCTGGCTCGTTCACGGGGTTGCGCGTTGGCATTGCCACAGCACGTGGCTTGGCCATGGCGACCCAAAAACCAGCCATCGGCATCACCACGACTGAGGTTTTTGCGTCAATGGTATCGCCGCACGACCACAGCACTAAAAACAAGTATCAAATTCTCAGCGTTGTCGACAGCAGGCGTGATGACGCCTTTGCACAAGTTTTTGACTCAAACGAACAGCCCTTAAGCGAAATTCTCAACCTTACTTACGAATCATTTCATTTAAGATTTCCCGGCCCGTTAATGGTCGTTGGCGACGGGGCTGCGCGCGCCATAAAGCACTTGGGCAATGATGCAATACTGTCGGCAGCTTCAACTGCATGCGATGTTGAGGTCATTGCCAAAATTGCATCCACCCGTGCGATTGATCCGCGCGGGCCGCTGCCGCTGTATATACGGGCACCCGACGTGACGCTGAAGTCGAACGGCGGAGCACTGCGGCCTTGACGACTGTTGTAGCAACACTTGATGTGGAAACGCTGTCAGCGATTCACGCCACAAGCTTCCCAGATTCGTGGACTGCACTTTTCTTCAATGCTCTGGTTGTTCAGGCCGGCGTTGTGGCCTTGGCGACGCCGGAAAATAATCCTGCCGGATTTATATTACTTCGAGTCACGATGGATGAGGCAGAGATTTTGACTTTGGCCGTGCGCCCTGAAAACCGCCGCACCGGGTATGGGCAAGCACTGCTCAATGCCGCTCTCGCATATGTGCGGCAGGAAAACGTCACGCGATGTTTCTTAGAGGTTGCAGTTGATAACACCGCCGCCATATCGCTTTATGGGCGCAGTGGGTTCGTGACGTGCGGGCGGCGCAAAGAATATTATCAGCGCGAATATGGCCAGATCGACGCGTTGATGATGGAATATCGGCTATAACCAGAGACGATATAATTTCGCTATGTCCG
>JANLSL010000311.1:0-6172 GCA_031362385.1 Alphaproteobacteria bacterium
ACGCTTTTAGCCAACAAGCTGACAAACCCAAAACCGGCGCGCTCACCGTTGGAGCCGTTGCTGGCATTGGCAGCTTCCTGGTCACCGGCCATGCGGCAACCGCAGCCCCGGTATGGCTGATGGCTACTGTTGTTGCCATTCACTTGTTTGCTGCCGCATTTTGGTTTGCGGCCCTCTATCCGCTTTATAAAACCACCCAAGCCGCCGATGCCACAGCAGCGGGCGCGGTGATGACCAAGTTCTCGGTCTGGGCCATGATCAGTGTCGGCGCGATTGCGCTAAGTGGCGTGGTTATTGCGGCGGTGCAAGTCGAGACCCTCGAAAAACTGACCACCAACGACTACGGCATGCGCCTGATTCGCAAACTGGTGTTGGTGGCTATCATTTTGGGCCTCGCGGCCTACAACAAATTTGTGCTCACCCCCGCTCTTGAACGTGGTGATAGCACTGCTGCCCCTAAAATTCGCCGTACCATCCGCATTGAATATGCGCTGTATGTTCTGGTGCTAGGCGTGGCCATGAGCCTTACCCTCACCACACCCCCACGCGCCATCATGGCACCAGGGGCGGCCGGTGGCATGGCTATGGGCGGGGCGATGGGCGGCGATGCCTATAAAACAACTGCGCAAGCCGATGGCTACTCCGTTGACCTTGAAATCACTCCCGCCAAAGCCGGCGAGAATATGATTATGGTGACCGTGAAGGGCAAAGACGGCCAACCCATCACAACGTTGGCGGATCTCGAGATCACCGGCAACTTGGCAACCGCCGGAATCGCTGACGTGGTGGTGAAGGGGCAAAACCTTGGCAATGGCATGTGGCATGTGATGTTCAAGGAAATGATCATCCCCGGTGCGTGGACGCTTAAAATTGACGCTTTTGTGAACGACTTTGACAAAGTGACCTTTGATGCGACTGCGCCGATCAAATGATTTTCTCAATCGCCAAAAAGGAGCTGCTTTCGGCTTTGCGCGATGGGCGCGTGATGTGGTCAGCAGCGATTTTTGTGGTGATGCTGGTCGCCTCGCTGGCGTCAGCAGCACAACGTTATGCTGATATCTCGCGCGAACGCGAAGCTGCTCAATCTATTGTCAACGAGCAGTGGCAAAACCAGGGCGAAAAAAATCCACATGCGGCAGCGCACTATGGTGTTTATGCGTTCAAAGCAGTCACACCGCTGTCGTTCTTTGATACCGGCATCTCAAGCTTTACGGGCGTGTCAATTTGGCTTGAGGCCCACAAGCAAAACATGGCCGAGGGTGAACCAGCGCGTGATGCGACCGCTATCGCCCGCTTTGGCGAACTAACCGGGGCTTTCACGCTGCAAATGCTGCTTCCGTTACTGGTGATCTTGCTGGCGTTTGCGTCGTTCGCGGGCGAGCGCGAGCAAGGCACGCTGCGCCAAGTGTTAGCCATGGGCGTTTCACCGATGAAACTCTATTTTGGTAAAGCTTTGGGGGCGGCGGCGGCGGCAAGTTTGTTTGTCATACCGGTATTTGTGCTGGGCGTGGTGGGCCTGGTGGCCGCCCCAGGTGGAGCTGATTTCATCGGCCATGCCTTGGTTGTTATGGCGCTCTATCTGGTTTACGCAGCGATTTTTTTATTCCTGACCCTTGCTGTGTCTGCCGCAGCCGACTCATCACGCACGGCACTTGTTGTCATGGTTGCGTTCTGGGCGGTGTCTAGCGTTGCCTTGCCCAAAGCAGCCGCAGATGCGGCGCGCATGATTCATACCACGCCCACGGCTGTCGATTTCCAAAAAGCGATTGCGGCAGATCTGGAAAGCGGCGTGGGTGGAAAATCACTCGATGCCATGGTTGCCGAACGCAAGGAGCAAACGCTGCGTTTGTATAAAGTTGAGTCAATCGAAAAATTGCCGATCAATTTCCAAGGCGTTGTGCTGGGCCTCCAAGAGCAAGTCAGCAATGCCGTGTTTGATAAAAACTATGGCCAGCTTTACGCCACGCTGAATAAACAAAAGGGCGTGTTTGAAACCTTCAGCGTAGTGTCGCCACGTTTAGCCGTGCAAATTGCTTCTATGGAACTCGCCGAAACATCACTTGGCAGTCACATCGCGTTCACGGTGCAGGCAGAATCGTACCGACGCAGCATGATTGATACGATGAACAAAGCGATGACACTCAATTCGACTGGCGCAAAACCCGATTACCGCGCAGGACCTGAGCTGTGGGCCAAGGTTGGGAGCTTTGGCTATCAGCATCCGCCCTTAAGCGGTTTGCTGGCCTCATTAGGACCCAGCTTCATGGTCATGTTTTTGTGGCTGATCGCATCACTGGTGGCAGGCCTGTTAGCTGCCCGTAAACTCAAAGTCATGATGGGCTAAGGCGCAGCATGTTTAGTATTATTTTTCGCCAAGAGCTGCGCGTTCTGAAAGCCAACCGGACGTGGTGGGGAATTCTGGGCCTTTTGGTTGTCCTCACAACCATCGCCGCATTAAACGGCAATGCGCGGTTTGAACAAATGGCCACAACCGCAACCAAATTAAATCAAGACGAAGCCACCACACAAAATGCCCTCAAGGCGGGTGTCGCGCGTTATGACGCCAACCCCGTCGGCGAGCCGCCATCGGTGGCCAGTGCTGGAAATGTGGGCCTGTCGATTTTGGGGCACTATGCGGTGATGCCCCATGACAGCTTAGCACCGCTGTCAGTAGGCCAAAGCGACGTGCAGCCGTTTTACTACCGTGTCACGGCTCACCCAAGCCACACTTTCCTTAGTGCGTCGGAAATACAAAACCCACTGACCCAAATGACCGGCAGCTTTGATGTGGCTTTTGTGATGATTTTTGTGTTGCCGATTTTGATCATCGCCATCAGTTTTGATTTAATGTCGTCAGAAAAAGAAGGCGGCATGTTGGGCCTGATCGCGGCACAAGGTGTATCATTACGCACACTCATTTTGGCAAAAGTGGCGGCACGCGCCATTATTCTGGTCCTCCTCCTTCTTGGCCTTGTGATACTTGCCGCCACATTGGCGGGCGCTGATTTTAGCAATCCGCAAACCCTGATCACTGTGTCGCTGTGGTATGCCATCGTCGTGGCTTACGGCGCTTTTTGGTTTGCGCTGTCATTTTTGATCAATGCCATGAGCTGGCCATCCGTCACCAACGGGGTGGTGCTGGCAAATTTGTGGCTATTATTTGTGGTGGTGTTGCCATCAGTTGTGAACGTGGTCGCCAGTACGCTTTACCCAGCGCCTTCCCGCGTACACCTGACGACTGAAATGCGCGAGGCGACCGAAGAGGCCGACAAAACTGCTGCTGCCTCACGTGAGGCTTATTTATTTGACCACCCTGAACTTGCGGGTGGTGGTGGGAACCTTGATGGATTTTATATTCAGGTGCTGGCCACTGATGCAGCAGTCGAAAAGGTCGTCACCCCCATCATGGCTGAGTTCGCCAGCCAGGCCGCCAAGCGCGAAGGTATTGTGAACCTGCTTCAGTACACCTCGCCTGCCATTGCTGCCCAGCAAGCATTAAATGCATTGGTTGGTACCGGTAACGCACACTTTGAAAATTTTGTGGCGCAGGTGCTTGAATTTCATAGCAACTGGCGTGGTTTTTTTGTCAGCAAGGTTGTCAAAGGCCAGCGCATGATGGCCACTGACTTTGATGTCATCCCCACCTTTAACTATGCCACGCCCAATTCTGGCCCAGCACACAGTGTAACCTTTGGCGCGCTGGTGTTTTTGGCGCTCGCGATTTCTGTGCTGGTGGGCTGGGCGGTGCGCCGTTACGCTCGTTATCCGGTGGTTTAGATTATTGCACAGGAGTGCATGATGAAAAATCCGATGACGCGGCGCATGTCGTTAGCAGCAGCGGCAGCGGGCTCGAGCGCAGCGCTGCTGGTACGGCCCGCCCTTGCCAAGCGCAAACTTGATTTCACCACACCTGAAGATAACCTCTACGCAGTTGTGAAATTGCGTGGCGACCTGTCGGGCAAGCAAGTCCTGCAATGGTACACCGGCATCTTAACTTTAGTCGTTGCAGGCAAACTGCCGACACCCGTGTGCCGGTATCAGGGCATCATCCGCACCACATGGGTACCGCAGCCTGACGGAAGTTTTAAGTATCGCACGTTTGATCTGGGCTTTTTTGGCGACCTCGAAACCGGGCGCTATGCCGAGAAAATTCTTAATCCCTTGACTGGCGAAACAGTCGAGCCCATGCAGGTGCGGGATGGACCCATCAGCAGCATTTATTCCGTCAATGGTGCGTTTGCCAATGGCGCCAAGCCTGACCTGACCAAGAAGCTCAGCTTGCCTTGGGTTATTTCAGGTAACGATGTTTGGTACTCAACCAGCTTTGGCTTTGAGTTCCCCAACGTTCTGCCGCCAATGCAATACCCCAAACTTTCCAGCACGGATAAGGTCGTTCAGCGCAGTCAGTTTACCTATAAGGGGCGCTTGTCTGAGCTTGAGGATGAAACCCAGACCCGCGCACCTGCCGAGACCATTATGGTGGTCACGTCGACCATTCATCCGTGGCTGATGATGGGCCACATGCCCGGCATGCAACAGATCCACACTTTTTCCCACAAAATTGCAAAGGTGGAAGACTCCTCCAAGGAGATGCAAGAATTTCTAGCCAAGGTCATGCCTGACTATGTGACCAAAGAAACACCCTTTGAGGGCGCTGGAAATTCCTACGAGTCCTATAAGCGCCAGCGCATCGATAAAGCGGGCTGACATTGAGTGTGATTCCCACGCTCAGCCTTATCGCCAGCGTTTTTTTGGCTACACCTGCTGCGGCCGAGTCACACGTGCGCGTTTCCATTCCCAGCGCGCCCTTTGGCCAAGGCAACCCGTTTCAAACACCCGGCCCGCCCAACATCTATGTGGCTCCCGCCATCTTTGATGCCCTGACCAGCATTGATGGCGATGGAACATTACACCCTGCCCTGGCCACGTCCTGGACTGCCAGCACCGATTCACGCACCTGGAGATTTCAATTACGCGAAAGCGTGGTTTTCTCCAACGGCGCGCCTTTCACCGCCGAGAGCATTGCAGCCGCGCTCGACTACCTGACCGGAAAGCACCGCCCCCAAGATTTGGTCGCCGTTGAGTTTGAAGATGTCAGCAGCACCCGCGTGCTTGGCGCGCATGAAATTGAAATCACCACACGTCATCCCTCACCCTTGCTCCCGCGCTCGGTTTCCGTTCTTTTTGCAATTGAACCGACGCACTGGAAAAAACTTGGCGTTGATGGATTTGCCCGCGCACCAGTTGGCACTGGACCCTTCCAGGTCACCGCATGGCGTGCCGCGCGCGTTGAGATGACCGCGCACCATTCAAGTTGGCGCAAACCCAAAACCGACAGACTCACTATTGGCTTTCAGCCCGAAACAACTGCCCGGCTGCAAGGGCTGCTGGCTGGTCAGGTTGATATTGCGCTGGCCTTAGCCGCAGAAGATCGCGCGGCTGTTCAACAGACAGGTGCAAAGTTGCATCAGGTCAGCTTGCCTGCTGTAACGGCCCTGATGTTCCTTACAACCAACACTGCCTCGCCGGTCAGTGATGTGCGTGTCCGTCAGGCCCTCAACTATGCGATTGATAAGCAAAGATTAGTGAATACGTTTTTTGAGGGCGCAGTGCCGGTCGCGGGGCAGCCCGCAGCCCCCAACGTGCTTGGCTTTAACCCCGAGGTTGTTCCCTACCCCTACGACCCTGCCCGCGCGCGCACGCTACTAAGCGAAGCCGGATATGCCAACGGCCTAGCGCTGACCCTCGAAGCCGTGGTGGGCTCCTCCGGCAGTGACGGGGCGATTTATCAGCAAATTGCCGCCGACTTGGCAAAGGTGAATGTACGGTTGGAAATTCGCACTATCCCTAATGCCAAATTCGGACAAAACTTCCGGGTTGGGAAATGGGGCGGGCATGCCTTTGCATTTTTCTATGGGGCCGAACCTGCTTTCGATGGCCTGCGGCCTTTGAAGTATTATCGCTGTTCGTGGCCGCACACGAGTTTCTGTGACCCAGCCACCGAGCAACTGCTGATACGCGCCGAAAGTGCCGCAAACGGTGACGAACACAACAGCCTGGCCCGCTCTGTTATGGCGCGCATGCATGACTTGGCCCCGGCCCTATATCTCTACCAATCTCCACGCTTTCACGGTGTGGCCGCGCGCGTCGAAGGTTTTCACATGGACCACAA
>JANLSL010000330.1:0-2064 GCA_031362385.1 Alphaproteobacteria bacterium
CCGTTGTGAACGATATCTCTGCGCTTGGCGACCCGGCAGCTCTGGACATTGTGGCGCGGTCCAAGGCCTCGCTTGTGCTCATGCATATGCAGGGCGATCCGACCACCATGCAAAAGGCACCCTCATACGTTTGGGCCCCCGGAGATGTGTATGATTTTCTTAAAGGTCGTCTTGAGCTGTGCACTGCACGAGGCATCACGCGACAGCGCATTTCAATTGACCCCGGCATTGGCTTTGGCAAGACCGATGAGCACAATGCGCAAATCATCGACCACCTGGCTCTGTTTCATGGGCTCGGGTGCGTGCTGACTTTTGGGGCTTCCCGTAAGGGCTTTATTGGGCGTGCAAGCCGCGAAGAGGGGCCTGAGGATCGGCTGGCGGGCTCAATTGCCGCGGGCCTGATGGCGGCCGAGCGCGGGGCGCAAATTCTAAGGGTCCACGATGTCGCGCAAACGCGCCAAGCCTTGGATGTTTGGGCGCGCCTATCGGGATGTTAACCGAAGAGAGGCTTGATTCAAACGTAAGCATCATCCAAAACTGCTGCCTGATGATTTTCAATTTTCAAGTCTCATTCAAATGACCGCCCAACGCCTTTTTGGGACTGATGGTGTGCGTGGGCTGGCCAATGCTGACCCCATGACTGCAGAAATCGCAATGCGGATTGGCATGGCGGCAGGCCATCGCTTCATCCGTGGCGATCATCGTCATACGGTGGTGATTGGCAAAGATACCAGGCTGTCGGGGTATTTGATTGAGCCGGCACTGACGGCAGGGTTTATTTCTGTCGGGATGGATGTGGTGTTGGTGGGGCCAATCCCGACGCCGGGGGTCGCCATGTTAACGCGCTCGCTGCGCGCTGACTTGGGCGTGATGATTTCAGCCTCGCATAACCCCTACCACGACAACGGCATCAAACTTTTTGGGCCCGATGGCTACAAATTATCCGACGCGATTGAAAAGGAAATTGAATCGCTGATCGCAGGCGAAACGAACAAGCTGCGCATTAGCTCAGACCGGTTAGGCCGTGCGAAGCGCCTTGATGACGCCGCCGGACGTTATATTGAATTTACCAAGTCCACATTTCCGCGTGGCTTGCGTCTGGATGGCTTGAAAATCGTCGTCGATTGCGCCAATGGCGCTGCGTACAAAATCGCCCCGGCGGTTTTTTGGGAACTGGGTGCGCAGGTCATCAAAGTGGGTGTTGATCCTGATGGCTTTAATATCAACAAGGCATGTGGTTCCACCAGCCCAGACCGCTTGCGCGAAATGGTGGTCAGTCATAACGCGCATTTGGGCCTGGCACTTGATGGAGACGCAGATCGCGTGTTGTTTTGTGACGAACGCGGAGAAATGGTTGATGGTGATCAGGTGCTTGGCGTTATCGCCACCCAATGGCAGCGCGATAAGCAGCTTGAGGGCGGTGGCGTTGTTGCCACGGTGATGAGTAATCTCGGCCTTGAGCGGTATATCAAATCAATTGGCCTTGAATTGAAGCGCACCAATGTTGGTGACCGCTATGTTGTCGAAGAGATGAAAAACGGTGGCTATAACCTGGGCGGCGAGCAATCCGGGCACATTATCCTCGGTCAACATGCGACCACGGGTGACGGCATTATTGCTGCACTTCAAGTTCTGGCCTCGCTTGTACAGGATGGTAAGCCCGCAAGTAAGACATTGCGCGTGTTCACAGCCGTTCCGCAGAAACTGAAGAACGTGCGATTGCGTGATGGCGCGGATGCCAATGCCATCATGAGTATGGCGAGCGTAAAATCTGCAATTGGTGCCGTCGAAAAACGCCTGGCAGGCAAGGGCCGTTTGTTGATTCGCAAATCTGGAACCGAACCGCTCATTCGCGTCATGGCCGAGGCCGATGATGCGGCGGAGGTCGATGCGGTTGTATCGTCACTGATCGAGACGATAACAAACGCTGCGGCATAAGGTTTAAGAGCACATGCATGGGCGCGTCTTGATTATTGCGGGCTCGGACTCGGGCGGCGGGGCAGGCATTCAGGCTGACATCAAGACGGTGACGTGCCTCAATGCTTTCGCCGCGACTGCTGTTAC
>JANLSL010000353.1:0-12559 GCA_031362385.1 Alphaproteobacteria bacterium
GGTCGCTGACAGGCCAGCCAATTGCGCAGTCGTCAAGCCAGTGAACTGCGTGGTGCTCAAGGTCGCGATATTGAGCGTGCTCAGCGCATTGATCTGGGTGGTCGACAAAGCACCAACTTGTGACGAGGTAATACCAGTCAACTGCGCGGTATCGATTAAGCCAATGTTGGTGGTGTTCATGCCTTTGATCTGTGTGGTCGACAAGCTACCGAGCTGGGTCGAAGTCACCGCTCCAAATTGAGCTGCGGTCAGCGCAGTAACTTGGCTCGCGGTCAACCCATCAAGCTGGGTGGTCGACAACGTGCCAACATTGAGCGTCGACAACGAACTGAACTGGGTCGTGGTCAGCGCGCCAACTTGGGTCGAGGTCAATCCCGTCAATTGGCTGGTGTTGATGTGCGCACTATCGGTGGCGGTCAGCGCCTTGATCTGCGCCGTGGTCATGACACCCAGTTGGGTGGTCGTGACGCTACCAAACTGCGTGGTCGTCAACGCGCCGACTTGGGTCGAGGTCAATGCTTTGACCTGCGTGGTGGTCAAGTTGCCAATCTGCGTGGTCGAGAGTACCGCAAAGTTTGTTGCGTTCATCCCCGCCAGTTGCGTGGTGGTGATGCCCATGAACTGGGTGGTCGTCAGCGCAGTAATGTTGAATGTGTTGAGCGCATTAACCTGTGTGGTCGACAAGGCAGCGACCTGGGTCGAGGCGAGACCAGACAACTGCATCGTTGTCATGGCGCCAAGATTGGTCGTGTTGATGCCCTTGACCTGCTTAGACGACAGCGTACCCAGCTGGGTCGAGGTTACCGCCCCAAATTGAGCTGCAGTCAAAGCCGTGACTTGTTCAGCGGTCAAACCACCAATTTGTGTGGTGGAGAGCGTGCCGACATTGAGCGTTGACAACGAACTGAACTGGGTCGTCGTCAGCGCGCCAACTTGGGTCGAGGTCAATCCCGTCAATTGGCTGGTGTTGATCAAACCAATGTTGGTGACGTTGAGCCCTTTAATTTGCGAGGTCCCAAGCGAGCCAAGTTGAGTGGTTGTGACGCTACCAAATTGAGTCGTGGTCAGAGCGCCAATTTGAGTCGAGGTCAATGCTTTGACCTGAGTCGTGGTCAAGCCGGCAATCTGAACTGTCGTCAAGACGGCAAAATTTGTGGTGTTAAGGCCGGCTAACTGCGCGGTGGTCAGGCCTGTGAACTGCGCGGTGGAAACCAGCGTAATGCTAAATGTACTGAGTGAGTTGAGCTGCGTGGTTGTCAGAGCGCCGACCTGTGTGGACGCAAAGCCTGTAATCTGAATTGTCGTCAAAGCGCCAAGTTCAGTTGTGGTCAGGGCTTTAACCTGAGTGGTGGCCAAGCTGCCGAGTTGAGTGGTGGTGATAAATGTAAAATTGACGGCGGTGAGGCCAGCCAATTGTGAAGACGTGAAACCCTTAAGTTGGGTTGTCGAAACCGAACCAATGTTTGTCGTGTTCAGCGCGTTGATCTGGGTGGTTGTCAACTTACCAACTTGGGTTGAGGTAAACCCACCAAGTTGAGTTGTTGAGATGACGTTGAGGCTAAATGTGCTCAAACCCTTGATTTGAGTATCTGTCAGTGCACCGATTTGTGTTGTCGTGACAACGCCAATCTGGACTGTGGTCAGGACGCCGATGCTTGATGAGCTGAGGCCCTTGAATTGGGTTGTCGACAACGTTGCCAAGCTGCTGGTGCTGATGGCGACGAACTGTGTAGTTGTTAAATAACCAAGTTCGACCGACTCGAAGGCCGCGATCTGCGTCGTTGAAAACGCCGCGATCTGCGTAACGCTGAGAGCCTGAATAAATGTCGCTGATAATGCCATGGTGCGTTACTCCTGCGAGAGGACGGTAGTTAAAGAGACAGTCGATGGAGATATAACGCTTGGCAACGCATTAAGGTTGCCGCGCCGAAGGGCGGTAGAAGTGACATTCGACATACGCTATCTCCATTCTAGAGATGTTTAGGGCGTCAGATGCTGAGACGATACACTTCGTGTACCATCGTCACCTAACATAACCTTTAATCCATCTTGCTGCAGTCATCAAGTGAAACTATTAGGCGATTGAGTTAATAATTTTATAAGCAGAACAAATTTCAGACAGTACGCAACGTAAAGCGACATACTAGATATAGTGCCCAGATATAGTGCCCAGGGCGGCGCTCTTATCTAAAACCAACATTCGAGAATGGTTTTGAGTCGCCCCTCGACAATGAATTGATTCTAAAGGGCATTTCTGATCAAGCGGGCGCACTTAGGGCTCTCGAATGCTTTCCTTAAGACCTTTCGTAAGTGGAGTTAAGAAGAAGGAAAGAACGCTTCTGGTGCCGACTTTTATTTCAGCCGAAACCGTCATGCCCGGAATAAGGTGAGCCCCTTCGGGTAAACTTTCCAATTTTGTGTTCACCATTTTCACCATTGCGCGGTGAACTGCACCGCTTCCCCCGCGACTCGAGCTTGCTCCTGCGCCATTCGCCGCAGGGCTACCCGCCGCATAGGATTCTTCGCTGACGGACAACAGTTTGCCCGACAATAAGCCATGGCGCTGCCAGGGAAATGCATCAACCTTGATCACAACATCATCACCCGCAGACGTGTAGCCAATATCTTTTGAGCTAATCATGACTTCGGCGATAACGGTCGCATTGGACTTCGTAATGGTGATCAGCGGCTCTGCCCCATTCATCACCGAGCCAACCGAACGCTTCGCAACATCAAGAACAACGCCGTCCTCAGGCGAAGTGACAACCACTAACTCATTGAGAAGTGCCGCTTTAGAGACGCCTTCACCCACAGCCCCAGCCTCACTGCGCGCAATGACCAGGTTCTCCGTAACCTGATTTCGCCATTGGTCGACAAAGGTTTGCCGCTCAGCTTCTTTGGATTGAAGCTCGTGTTTGAGCTCGGTTAGTCGATTGCCTGCATTTTCGTAATTCCGCTCGACTGCCATGCGCGTTGATTGTGCTTCAAGATAATTCAGCCGTGAGCCTGATTGCTTCTCGAGCATCGCCGCGCGCATCGCTTCGACTTGCTTAGCGATATCAAGCTGCTTGGCTTGCGCCACCCGGTCGTCTTCCGTCGTGCGTGTATTAGCGCGCCGCTGCTGGATAGATTCATCAAGTGCACGCAGCTGTGATGCGTATTGCGCTTGCCGCTGTTGATACAAGCTCGCTTGAAGCAATTCATCTGGGCCTGGAGCAGAGGTCAGCTGAAATGGCACACCGTTCAATTCGGCCTCAAGTCGGCGAATCTGAGCGACCAGCAGTTTTTGTTTTGCTGTCAGCTGTGCCAAGTCAGCCTGGGTAAAAGTGGGATCGAGTGTCGCCAAAACTTGGCCCTTTTTAACGACATCGCCCGGCTTCACATTCATTTCGCGGATGATGGAACGGTCCATCGGTTGAAGCATGATCGGCGGAGTCTCCGTCACTAAGCGCCCAGAGCCGACCACAACGATTTCCACTTTGACCAGCGCTGCAATCAACAACATGATCAAGAAAGCACCCGCAATCACGTACAGGATTGAGCGCATAAAACGCGGCGGTGGCTCTTCGCAAATTTCATCAATCGGATCTTGAAAGCCGATGGCATCGGTTATGACAGGCGTGCGTGACACGGCCGAGCTACGCGACAACGCTGCCAGCCATTGGGCACTGCCGGTCGCACGGCGCCGCAGCTCGCGCGCGTGATCGGCGATTTTCTCAAGCTTTGGGGCGAGAAGCTTAATCACTGCATATGCCTGGTTTGCTGTTCCCAGAGATGGCGATAAATTTCGCACCGTTCCAGAAGTTTATCATGCGGCGCGAAGTCGATCACCTTGCCGCGATCCATGACCATGATCGCGTCAGATTTGACCAACGACGACAGCCGGTGCGAGACAACAATCATCGTCCGGCCACGACCAATTTCGCCAAGGTTGTTTTGAACTATTGCTTCGCTTTCAGGATCAAGTGCGCTGGTGGCTTCGTCAAACAACATCAGGCGTGGGCGCAGCAATAAGGCGCGCGCAATCGCCAAGCGTTGACGCTGACCGCCGGAATAATTTGAGGCACTTTCTTCGACCAACGTCTCATAAGACATCGGCAGACGATCAATAAACTCAGCTGCACCTGCCAGGCGCGACGCTTCCATGACCTCTTCCAACGTCGCGTCGGGCTTACCCGCTGCGATGTTGTCGCGAATCGTACCGCGGAACAGGATATTGTCTTGCAAGACAACGCCGATACTGCGCCTGAGGTGGGCCAGATCAATGTGCCGGATGTCTGCCCCATTCAGGCGGATGAGGCCCTCTTGAGGTGAACAGATACCTTGGATAATGCGCGTCGCTGTGGTTTTGCCCGAGCCCGAGCGTCCAACAATGCCGATCATTTGGCCTTCTTCGACCTTGAATGAAACCCGATCAAGCGCAGGTGTCGCTGAGCCATCGTATTTATAGGTGACGTTGTCGAATTCCAGATCGCCGGTAATGACAGGGCGAATGCCGCGCTGAGTCGGGTCACGCTCGGGCGGATGATCCATCACCGAGCCCAACATTTTGATCGAGAGCGCGGTTTGTTGATACTCGTTGATCAAGCCGACGATTTGCACCAGCGGCCCCGTCACGCGACCAGCCAGCATATTAAACGCAACCAGCGCACCCATACTGAGGTCACCGTCAAACACCATTGTTGCGCCAACGCCCAATATCGCCATTTGCATCATGTTCTGTAGGCCAGTGACGATCACCATGGCGATGGCACTGAAATAGCCCACAGTGGCGCGGCGACGGATTGAGCTGGCAACTTTTGTATCCCATGACTTCATACGCAGGGATTCAAGCGCAAGAGATTTGACTGCACGCATACCATGCAGAGTTTCAACCAGGTCGGCCTGGCGGGCACCTTCGGCCTGATACAACTGCTCGAGATAGCGACGGAAAGTCGGCACCAGCAGGGCAATCACTGTTGTGATCGCGAGCGCAAAGCCCAGCACAACGGCGGTCAACACGCCGCTATAGAGCGTCAAGCCAATCAGCAGAAATGGTAAAGCCGAGGTATCAAGCAGCGTTTGAAATAATCTTCCCGTCAAGAACGAGCGCACAGTTTCGGTTTGCTGCATATGGCGCAGCAAAACACCGGTCGGGTGCGTTTCAAAGAACTGCAGCGGGAGGCGCAGCAGATGGTCGAACGTGCGGGCGGCTAAACGCGCATCAATTTTGTTACTGGCAAACAGCAACAAGTATTGGCGCATGTAGCTAAAGGTGCTGTCAAAAATAAGGGTGACAACAAACGCGAGGATAACCGCAAACAGCGTTTGATAGCTTTGATGCGGAATAACTTTGTCGATAATGATTTGGAAGAACAGCGGCGTTGAAATTGCGATGATGTGCGACATCATCGCGGCAAGCGCAACATCACGGAAATAGCGGCCGTTCTTAATGATTTCCGGCATGAACCATCGGAAACCAAACTTCTGGGTCTCATCAACAAGTGTAAATTTACGTTTGCATAAAACCAGACGACCGTTCCAAAGTTCTTCGAACTTTTCACGAGGTGCCAGCGCAATACCGCCCTGCTCGTTCAGCGGATTGAGAACCGCCGCCATCATTTTACCATCGGCCCCTGGCAGAACGCTGGCAATGATGACCCAATTGCCAGTCTTGAGCTGCGCCATCGCCGGAAATGCGCTGCCAAGAGCGGTCAAATCATCGAATGTGCGTGTTTCAAGAACTTTCCCGTTCAACCCAACTTCACGCATCAGACGCAACAATGACCCGATCGTATCGGCATCGTTGGTGACCGATAACTTCTCAGGCGCGACTTGCACGCCATGGTGAATGGCGACCAGAAAAAGGCACCGCAAAGCTGTCAGATGCGGCGACATTTGAATGTTCGGAGGCAGATTCATAACGGTTGTATGGTTGATAAAGCTTAATAATCAGCAAATTAAGGCGCCGTTCGCCGACGCCCCTCATTTGATATAACATATTGATATCGCTATATTATTATAGCTTACGTGGGGTGCTTAGTTGGGCCGGCGAACACCCAAACAAACGCTGCCCGCGCTTTGTGCGTTGCACAAGAAGAGCTAAGCGCGCCAGGCCGCTAGTTTTTCAGCGGCGTGCTGTATCGACGGGCTCCATTCCTGGACAACGCTTTGGCGAATCAGTGTGGCACTCGGATACCAGGGCACGGTGGGTGAATCGATCCCCCAGTACCAGAACTTACCAACACCGGCTGAGATAAAAACCCAAACTGGCACACCCAATGCACCGGCAAAGTGCGCCGTTGAATTCGACACGGTAATCACCAAATCGCACGCTGCCGTTAATGCGGCAAAACCATCGAGATCATCACGCAAATCCAACCCGTCGATATGCGTAATGGTGTGGCCAAGCTTTTTTTTCACCGCTGCGCGCGTTTCAGCGGTATCGCCATACTGCAAGTCAACAAAACGGATTCCCGGGACCTTGAGAATGGGGTCCCAATCGCTCAGGCCAATACTTTTGCTTTTACCAAAACTGAGATTGGCGCTGACCCACGAAATGCCAACAAGTTTCTCGCCGGACGCCACCCCAATTTGTTTGCGCAGCTCCTCAGATCGGGCGTGGTCAGGAACGAGATAACTCTTGCGGTCTTTGATAAAATCCTCAACCCGCAACCTCAGGAACTGACTCATACTTGCTGCCGAGGTATGTGCGGCAACATCGGGGCCCGTCGTTTCTGGCGCATGTGGAAACACGCGGGCAACGACCTTCACAGCTGGAAATGAGCGTTGCATGAGTTTGACCATGCGCGGATCAACTTCATAAATCACATTCAAGCCCCGCGCGGTGAGATCTGAGATCATACCGGCCTGAAGGATTTCGTCGCCAACCCCCTGCTCTGCCCACACCAGGAGCTTGCCTGTTTGCAACGACTGGCCATTCCACGGGGGCATCGGGTAACTGCGTGGCCGTATTTTATCGGCGACCGAGCGCCACTCATATTCACGCCAGCCTTCCGCAAATCGATTTGTCAGCAGAAGAATAATGCCAAGATTCTTATGCGCCATGGCGACATCGGGCTGCAGCGCTATGGCGCGGCGGAAGCAGGCCTCAGCATCATCAAGCCGCCCTAAGCCCCACGAGGCGGTGCCAAGGTTGGTGTAGGCCTCAACATAGTTTGGTCTGAGCGCCAGCGACCTGAGAAGCGCTTGCTCACCTTCGGCGAAGCGGCTCATCTTAACAAGAACGTCACCGTAATTATTGATGGGCTCAGGATCATCGGGCACCAGGGCAACAGTTTTAGAGAATGCGTCGAGTGCTTCATCTAAGCGGTTCAACGCACTGAGAGAGACACCAAGATTGTTAAGCGCATATGATAATGTCGGATCGAGTTTGATGGCTTTTTTGTACAGCGGAATGCTTTCTTCCAGCCGACCTTGCGTATAAACCACCACACCGAGATTGCTGTACAGCAATGCTACGTTGGGGTTCATGGTCATTGCTTTGCGATAGAGCGCTTCAGCTTCATCAAGCTGGCCGGCTTGTTGCAGCGCCAAGGCACGGTTGAAGGTCTCGACAAAGACCGTTGTCATCCGCGGCGATTCGCCAGCGCGACGCTCTTTACGATTCATATCGTTTGCTCGTGAGAAGCTGGACGCTCACACATCAGGCTTTCAGAAGTGAGCGGAAATACGCGATGGTGCGTGTCAGCCCATCTTCTAAGGGAACTTTGGGCTCCCACTTTAAGGCTTCGCGGGCTTTTGTAATATCGGGCCTGCGACGCGTTGGGTCATCTTGCGGCAGCGGCTTATTGACAATCTTTGAAGATGACTTCGACAGGCGAATAATTTTCTCGGCCAATTCAATGATGGTTGATTCAACCGGGTTGCCCAGGTTGACCGGGCCAGTAACGCTGTCAGGCGCTTCCATTAAAGCAATTAAGCCATTCAGCAGATCATCGACATAGCAAAATGATCGCGTCTGCTCACCGTGACCATAAATTGTAATATCTTCGCCCTTGAGGGCTTGAACAATGAAGTTGGATACAACCCGCCCATCATTGGGCAACATGCGCGGCCCGTAGGTGTTGAAAATACGCGCCACGCGAATTCGCACTTTATGTTGCCGGTGATAGTCAAAAAACAATGTCTCGGCGCAGCGTTTACCTTCATCGTAACACGCCCGAGGGCCAATCGGATTAACGTTGCCGTGGTATGTTTCCACCTGCGGATGAACCGCCGGGTCGCCGTAAACTTCGCTGGTTGAAGCTTGAAGAATTTTGGACTTAGTGCGCTTGGCCAGCCCCAACATATTGATGGCGCCGTGGACGCTGGTTTTGGTGGTTTGTACGGGGTCGAATTGATAATGCACCGGCGAGGCCGGGCACGCGAGATTGTAGATCTGGTCGGTTTCGACAAAGAGCGGAAAAGTTACGTCGTGACGCATCAATTCGAATGCTTTGTTTGTCATGAGTGTCGTTACATTTTGACGACGACCGGTGAAAAAATTATCGACACACAAGACCTCATGGCCTTGCCCCAAAAGTCTTTCGCAAAGATGCGAGCCGATAAAACCAGCACCACCGGTAACTATGATTCGTGCCATGTGGCCTCCCCAAAGCCTACAATGTTATGTCGCTGGGCGCGGTCTATAGCCCGACCTTGGCCGCATAAAGTTGATACACCGGCGCTCCGCGCACGACTTGCATCTTACGCTGGAAGATATTGAGGAACGCATCAATGGCAGGCTTCGGCATATTGAATGCATCTTGCTTGCCCAACGCCTCCATTGTCCAGATATAGTCGTCAAATATCATCAGCCCGCCTGAGCGCAAGAGCTGAAACGACATCACGCAATCCATCAGGACGTCTGGTGCTTGATGAGACCCATCGACGTAGACCACATCGAATTTCAGAAGTTGGCGCGCAGCGATCAAATCAGCCAGCGCAAGGTTTGAGTACTTCTTGTGTTTGACAATCAGGGCTTGGCCGTTAACTTTTTGATTGGCGAGGCCAATATTTTTGTCAAAGCGGCGCTCGACGTCAGACATCGTCGACTTGTCATGCTCAACGCCCCCTTCCCATGTGTCGATACAATGAATTTCAATACGACCAAGGGCCGCAAATTTTTCGATCAAGTAACATGTTGAGCGGCCTTCATAGGAGCCAATCTCCAAGAACTTCGTCGGTTGAAACCGCGGGATGAGTTGATCCCACACTGGGATATTCTGTCCAAACCAATCGTTGGTGAATTCATAGCCAGAATCTGGAGCAACGTTCATCATCGACGCCTTTCCGAAGTTGCCCGACCACACGTGCCAAGCCGCGAGCCCTGGCCCGCCATGAAAGAATCAGAAGCGGACATTAGGCGCAAGGATTGGTTTATAAAGTATTGCTGCGCTGTTGGCTGATTAGGGCTGATATTTCGCCCTGTGAACGACCCAATCCATTGTAACTGTGGAATTTTATGCTCCTCAGGTACCCTTGTGCTGAGGGCCTGTTGGCTATACTCAACGCGGTCATAACACCAACCCTGGCTAGCGTTTGCGGCAACCTTCGCAACGCCGGAAAACTGTACCTCGCAGCCCATTTATGATGACTCGATATTTACCACAACGAATAACTGCGTTTCTGTTTGCTGGACTTCTGTTTGTTGGATTGGGCGCTGCGCACCCGTCACAAGCCCAAGAGGCTGAGAACGCCGTGCTGCGCGCACGCGATGCCTTCGGCGAACGCGTTGGGGTCGAGCAAGTTGGTCTTTACAATGAAAATCAAGTGCGCGGCTTTAGCCTGAACGATACCGGCTCATACAGAATAGACGGGCTGTATTTTCTGCGTGAATTTCAGCTGCCTGACACTTTGCTCGCTGGCGTTACGGTGAAGGTGGGCGTGAATGCGGCACGACTAGATTACCCTTCGCCGTCAGGGGTGGTCGACTACCGCCTGAAAGACGCCAAGCCCGGTGATCGCCAGCTCAGTGTCAATTTTGGCCTGCGCGATTACGGCACCAAATTTGCCGAGTCTGCGGGCAGCTATGCGCCCGAACATGGGCGCTGGGGTGTGGCGGGGGGACTGCAGGCCATTTTCGACGTGCGCTACCCCAATGGCACCAGCGGCGGCAACTACGGCATTGGCTTGGTGCCAGTCTTTAGACCTGCCGATAATGTGCGCGTGCGTGTTGTCGGGTCTGCTGATCGCTCAAGTTACGATGGCGACTACAGCACGATATCTGCCATTCCTGGCGTACTGCCGCCACGCACTTACGGCAAAAATCTCAGCCCGCCCTGGGCGCGCGTTGTGCGCAAAAGTTATAATGCGGGGGTTTTGAGCGACATTACGCTCTCATCGCAGTGGTCTTTTGCTGGCTCTGTTTTTTATTCTGATACGCAGCGTTCACCTCAAGATTTTACGCTGGTTTCTTTACGTCCCGACTTTAAAGCAGATGCAACGCTGCAGCCCACCCTTGATCAACACACCCGGTCCCTGACCGGTGGGGCAATTGCAAAGTACCAAATCTCAAATAATATCGCATCTCATACTTTCAGCATTGCAGCCCGTGGCCGACAGACCCGCGATGTGCGTGACACTTTGCCGACAGTTAGAATTGGCCAAATCGATGCGAATAAACTCGTTTATCCCGCTCGCCCCGCAACGCCGGGCCCGGTGTCGCGTATTCAATCGAATGTTGATCAGTTCATCGGAAGCCTGAGTTATGGGGCCAGTTTCTTCGACCGCTTTGAGTTTCGCAGCGGTGTACACCGCAATCGCTATATCAAAACAGTCACTGCGGCCAATGGCACCATCAGCAGGCGGCCCGAAAACAAGTGGCTCTATAATGCCTCGACCGTCTTTGCCGCAACCAGCGCTGTCACGCTGTTCGCCAATACAGTAAAGGGTGTTGAAGAAAGCGGAATCGCCCCACCATTGGCAACTAATCGCGGCGAGGTTCTGGCACCCGTCGTGGCAACTGAATACGAAGTTGGCGCACGCTATGAGTTTACGCCAAAGGTGAATCTGACGTTGGCTGGATTCGATGTGACGAAGCCGACCTTTGGGCTTCGCCCCGACAACATCTTTGCAAGCGTCGGTAAGGTGAACCATCGTGGCTTTGAGTTTTCACTCAGTGGTGAAATCGCGCCCGGAACCAATATTGTCCTGGGTGCCATGAAAATGAAACCGCGCCTTTCCGGCCAGCTGGTGGATCGCGGGACGATTGGCCGCGCCCCGGTTGCGATCTCTTCATCTCTTGGTCTGGCCAGTATTGATTATCGTTTGCCGTGGGCACCGAATTGGTCGCTGGACGGGCGTGTAACGTGGCAAGGGCCACGCCCGGTTAACGTCACCAATACTTTAAATGTCAAAGGGTATGCACTTTTAGCGGCGGGTGGCAGATACAGCACGGACTGGGATGGTCACCCGCTGCTGTTGCGTTTATCGGTCTCCAATCTTTTCACGGACCGGCCATTTTTTGTACAGCCGGGCGGGCTTCTGGGTCAAAGCCCAGGCACCACCGTCCGCCTCACATTACGCATTGGCCTGATTGAGAACTAACTAGAGTGCTGGTTATTTATCGAAGGGGCTGGCCGTCGGCGTCAGACGCCACTCACGAAAACGCCGACCATCTTTGAATTCATACAATTCAACCGAGGTTTCTTCGACTTTACCTTTGGTCTTAGAATCAAACTTATCGACCTCAACCTGAATGAGAATATTTCCAACCATGCCAAGACGATAGACCTTGGACGAAAAACCAGCCGGGGCATCTGTTTTAAAAAATTGCTCCAGCATTTTCACCATGGCCGGGCGTCCCTGAACAGCAAGTTTGGGCCCATCGGGCGCCACGCGGTACCAGGTAAAATCCTCAGTGACTGAGTCGGCTAATTTTTCTGCATCACGGGCCAAAAAATCAGCCTCGCCTTTTTCGATCATCGCCAACACGTCTGGCTTTATTTTGGTGAAGATGCTGGTGTCTTGAACAACTTGGGTTTTAACAGTGTCGGCGGCAAACGCATAAGCGCCGTAGGCCGCAGGAATTGAGATGAGGGCCGCGAAAACCGCAAGGCGGCGCTCGGTTTTTGTCTGGAACATAAATTTATGGAACATGGCTCGTCCTCCTAGCGCATATCAAAGGGAAATTTGAAATCGCGGTCGATCGCAGCAAATGTTTTGCCCGCTGTCGCCGGATCATCAATAGTCGATACAATAAGACCGGCCAGATCAGTACGCGTAATGATGCCCGATGTTTTGCGGTCTTCCGACAGCAGTGCGCGTCCGGTGGGTTTGGCGGTTTTAAGGCCGCCGGGCCGGATGATCGTGTAATCGAGACCCAGCGTTTTCAAATGATCTTCGGCTTGGGTTTTAAGCGGCAACATGTCCTTCAAGAATTGGCGCGCCGGCAATGGTGCTGATTCAAAGCTGTCGCCAGCACCAATTGTTGTCACCAGGATAACGCGCTTTTGGTCCGCTTCTTTGGCGGCGTCGAAGATGTTTTTGTTGCCCAGGAAGTCGGGTTTAGGATCGCAACTAAAGCAGGCAATGGTTGTCAGGACGGCGCGATACTTCTTGCCAGCCATCGCTGCCC
>JANLSL010000395.1:0-13150 GCA_031362385.1 Alphaproteobacteria bacterium
ATGCGCGTTGGGCATCGATTAAAGTGCTCGAAGGCGATGCAATCGTCTCGTCCGCGTTCGATTCACAAATAGTCACCGATGCATTGGTGCGTATTAAAGTCAGCGCAAATGAAGACGCAGATATTATTATCGCAGACCGTAGGTTTTCTCTCGCCCATGAGTTAGTTCAGGAATCCGTCACGCGCCGCGGTATCGCCAGCCGTTCGATCACAGATCGCATCGACAGCATTGTGCTCAACCGCGTCTTGGGAATCCCGATCTTTCTGGCTGTGATGTACGCGATGTTCTTGTTCACAATTGATGTCGGGAACGCCTTCATCGATTTTTTCGATATTCTTGGCGGCACTGTTCTGGTCGACGGCTTCGGCTACGCCCTCAAAGCTAGTGGTGCGCCTGATTGGCTTGTCACGATTCTGGCAGGCGGCGTAGGTGGCGGAATCCAAACTGTAGGGACATTCATCCCAATCATCGGTTGCCTGTTCCTGTTTCTGTCGGTGCTTGAGGATAGCGGTTATATGGCCCGTGCCGCATTTGTGATGGACAGGTTCATGCGCGCCTTGGGTCTGCCTGGTAAATCATTTGTGCCCATGATGGTAGGTTTTGGCTGCACGGTTCCGGCCGTGATGTCGACCCGCACACTTGAGAACCATCGTGACCGCGTATTAACGGCCGTGATGTCGCACTTTATGTCATGCGGAGCGCGCTTGCCGGTGTATGCGCTGTTTGCGGCAGTGTTCTTTCCTGTTGGTGGTCAAAACATAGTCTTTCTATTGTACCTGATTGGACTTGCCTTCGCGGTTGCCACAGGAATGCTGTTGAAGAGCACTATTCTTTCTGGCCAATCAGCGCCGTTCCTGATGGAGTTGCCGCTCTATCACCGCCCGACCTTGCGGGGCGTTTTGATCCGCACCTGGGAGCGGCTGAAAGCCTTTGTATTCAAGGCTGGTAAGTTCATTGTCATGGTTGCCGTGGTGCTGACTTTTCTGAACTCATGGGGTCAGGATGGGTCTTTTGGTAACGCGAATACCGAAAATTCAGTTCTGGCCGCTGTCGGTAAAACACTCATCCCGGTTTTTAAGCCGATGGGCATCCGCGAGGATAATTGGCCAGCAGCGGTTGGCTTATTCACAGGCCTGTTTGCCAAAGAAGTGGTCGTCGGTACGCTTGATGCACTTTATAGCCAAATGGACGATGCCAGCGCTGGGACGTCAAAGAAAGCAGACTTTGATCTTTGGGCTGGGGTCGCGCATGCGTTTCAAACGATCCCGACGAACTTGATTGGCCTGGCAGATCGCATCGTCGACCCGCTTGGTCTTGACCTCGCCACTGCTGAAAACCTTGATCAGGCTGCCGAGAAACAAGCCGTCGCGCGTGGCACATTTGACGTTATCGCGGCGAAATTTGATGGCGGCGTCGGTGCCTTTGCTTATCTTATAGTTATCTTGCTTTATTCGCCGTGTATGTCGGCATTGTCGGCCTACTACCGCGAGCTTTCAGCAGGCTGGACTGCGTTTGTTGCGCTCTATTCAACTGCGCTCGGCTATGGCTTCGGCGTTTTGACCTATCAAATCGGCACATTTGAACGCGACCCTGATACGGCAATGGCCTGGATTGGTGGAATTGTCGGCGTTATCGCTCTCGGTGTGCTGACTCTGGTGATTTCAGGACGCCGCGACCGCGCTGCCTTGCTGTTACCTGCTGAGTAACGCACATGTTGTTAACCGAGCTTCGCGATTATCTCTCAACACGAAAGCGGGCATCGATCGCCGATCTTGCGCAACGCTTCGAAGCTGAACCAGCAGCACTTGAGGGCATGTTGGCCGCGTGGATTGCCAAGGGCAAAGTTCGGCGTTTGAAAGACAGTTTGCCCTGTGGCACCTGCGGCAAGTGTGAATCCGCAACTACCGACATTTATGAATGGATCGGCATTAACGGATGCCCTGACCCAGCCATATCCCTTCAGCGCAAAGCTGGCGGTTAGAGCGTGATCACTTTTAATAGAATCAAGATCGCGCTCTAGATTCTTGTTTTGTCGCGTTTTTATCGAGCGAACCGGAGTCCACTTCGCCCTAAAACGCTCTAACGGTACGCGAACTCAGGGGCTGTCGAAATCAAAGCGACCAAGCGCCGCAGCTCATTCTCTTGCGTTTGCGTGCTCACCGTTGCTGGTGTCGTTGCACTTACGGGCGTGAGGTACGCCGTAATGCCTGTGCTGCTTGCGGCCATCGTGCGCAGGGCTGCGTATCCGGCGGCGGAAATTTGGTAGCCAATCATGCGCCCAATCCAGTCGTCCAGCAGTGCCGAGACGGAGTTTGTTTGGATCGACTCATTGCGTAAGACCACACTCAATGCGCCGTTGCTGATGGCTGTGAGCGCCAGATTCCACTGAGTCAGAAGCCCATTTGTGCTCAGCCAGTATTCACTATCATCTGGCCACCCGTCGGGTGTTCCCCACAGGAAAACAGCGTCTCTGGTGGTGATAAAAGCGGTGGACATCAGCCGCGTTGGCAAAACTTTTGAATGCGTGGTGCGCGCGAACGCAATGACCTTTTCATAGGGGCGGCGAACTTTGGTTACCGGCCCTTGCATAATTTCGTCAGAAAGCAAGATTGTTCGCAGAACTTCCTTGATTTGCTGAGGGCTATCACGATTGTCGAGCCACGTTTTTACGCCAGCATCAATGACGGTTTGCGGCGGTGTATCACCAAACATGCGCTTGACGATCTTGCCAACAATGAAGCTCGCCGTCAGTTCATGGCGCGCGGCAATCTCGATGACTTTC
The DNA here is from genome assembly GCA_031362385.1 of Alphaproteobacteria bacterium. GTDB lineage: Bacteria > Pseudomonadota > Alphaproteobacteria > Rhodospirillales > Rhodospirillaceae. The sequence goes on from JANLSL010000395.1 coordinate 2,783, forward strand.
TCACCCTGCAGAATTCCGCTTGTCTGATTTTCGGCGTTCGCAGCTGGCCCGATGACTGCCAAATTCACGCCCTGGAACATGCCTGCATTGCGGTTGTGATATGTTGGCTCGTAAACAAACTTTCCCGTCGCGGTTAAGGTTCTAGTGTTGGAAATGCGCTGTCCCACGGCCACTGTCCAACCAGAAAGCGCGCGGCTGGCTTGAAGGATGTCCTGGTCGGAAAAACCAACTGATTGAGTGCCAACAGGTGCAGTGCCTGTGCCGGTCCAAGGTGGGGTCGTCACGCCTAAGTATGCAGGTTGCCCCATGGTGTGCAGCTCGAGCAATTCGCGCGCATAGTTTTCATTTGGTGTACCTGAGCGGCTGAGCGCGTTGTCGAGATAGTATAGCATCGCAATTGACCGGGCATCACCCTCGACTAAACTTTGGAAACTCCCAAAAGCATTTGCGCGCATCACATCGCGGTCATAGAGCGGCAATCCAATAACGACATATTGGCTTTTGCTCGACGCAACATTGAAATGGCGAAGCCAAAAATCAACCATAAATTCGCGCAGCTGATAGCTGCTATGAGCATTACGAATCCAGGTGGCAGCTGTGACTTCTTCCGTAATGCGGTTGAGTTCATTCGATGGCAGAATGCGTTGACGATTAACATCGTCAAAAATGCCGTAGAGTTCTTCAGCAGTCATGCCCAACGTGAGCAGCGGGCGGTCTTCGTCGACGGCTGGCCAAATACCTTGGCTGTCATTGCGCTCGCCGTATGTGATGCGCAGGCGCGCATCAGCAATCATTTGGGCAGTAATCGGGTCATCACCTTGCGGCGGGTTGAGTTGATCCTCAACCCAGGCCGCCCAGCCTATGGACTGTACTTTGGCGACATCTACATCGCGCGCGCCAAATGTAACGCGGTTAAGAGCAATTCGTTCGGGAGAGGGTTTGTCGGGCAACATGACGCCTCGGTTTCTTGTTGTCGGTTGAACAGAAGGTCTTTAGGTCGCGCTTCCTGTCGTAGCAGTCGTAACGCTGGCCGTAAGGCCATTGACGATGCCCATCGGGTTATAGGGCACAGTTGGGAAAACTTGATCGAGCTTGGTCGCGCCCTGCCGTTGAACAAGAATTTCACCCAGCACACGGCGGTAGTCGGTGGTGACATCAAGATCGCCATTGAAAAGTTGGTTGGCGGCTAACCCAGGCCATGTTCCGTACATGCGACCGCCGTTGACGTTTCCGCCCAGCACAAACATGTAACCAGCCGAGCCATGGTCTGTGCCGCCGTTCGCATTTTCGCGAAACCGGCGACCAAATTCCGTCATTGTGACCAGTGTGACTTTGTCTTGATAATTCGCAATCTCTCTCCAGAACGCACCCAACGAGCGCGAAAGGTCACTGGCGCGAGAGTTGAAATCGTTGTTCAGGTTGGCGTGGTGATCCCAGCCACCCATATCAATATGAGCAACTTCAAGGCCGACGCCCATCCTGAGCAGCGAGGCCAACGAGCGCAGCGAAGTTGTCAGCGCGCCGCCAGGGTAGCCATAGTTGGTGGGATCGGCCGTGAGGTTTCGCAGTCCAGTTTGCACTGTCGTAATCGCGTTCAACGTTTCAAGGGCGTTGACGTCGTAACTTGATTTTCCAGCATTCAGAGCGCGAATGACGTTGGCATTCGCATCCCCGCCAGAAACGGCAAATGCGTTGGTATTGGAGATTGCCAGAGAATTCGAGAAACCCAGCAACGATTCCGGATTATTAGACGACAAAGCGATCGTGCTCAGGGCGGGGCGGGTCCCTGCAAGATTCTTAACGTGACGGGCCAGCCAGCCGTCCGAGGGCTGCTTCTCGTTCAAGTTCGCGCCCAACTCCATCCGCTCTTGCACTTCAAAGTGGCTGCGCTCGGGTGTTCTCAAGCCGGCGGCATGAACTATCGCAAGTTTCTTTTGGTCAAACAGCGCTTTCAGGTCGGTGGTTGCCGGATGGAGGAAGAAGTCAGTGTTCTGCATCGTGCCAACGCCAAGACCTGGCGTGTTGCCATCGGTGCGCACCCGGATCGTGGGGCGGTTGCTGATATAGTTGGTGTCACCGGCCGGCGCGATCATCTGAAGGCCGTCGGAACCGAACCGCAAGAACAAGACAATAAGCGTGTCTTTGACCTGAGTGGCGTCGGCTGCAAACGCGACCTTAAGTCCGGGGCTAATCGCGGTGAGGGCAGCGCCAGCAGAGGCGGTACGGAGTAGATCGCGACGCGAAAAATTCATCATCGGTTCCTCGCAAGAATCCCATTAACATTATTATCGCACAAAAGCTTAAGTAGCCCTACCGCCATCGATAACTTCAATTCTCACCAGGCTCAAAACCATCACGCAACTTTATTTCGTATCATTGGGTTTTCATCATATTAACGCGCTGAAAGGCCCAGGGGTTGCAAGCCCTGGGCCCTCGTTTTAGTTCAATATGCCCAATGGGTTATAAGCAAGGGTTGGGAAAACATCGGTAATTTTGGCTTGCCCCTGCCTTTTAACCAGTATTTCCGACAAGACGTGGCGGTAATCAGTCGTCACGACCAAGTCACCATTGCGCTGCTGACTGGCCGCTAACCCTGGCCACGTTCCGTAAATTTTCCCGCCCTTGGTGGCTCCACCGAGGACCATCATGTACGAGGCGCTGCCGTGGTCAGTGCCTTCGCTTTCGTTTTCTTGAATACGACGGCCGAACTCAGTCATGGTCACAACCGTCAACCGGCTTTGGTAATCTTTCAGGTCGGCCCAGAACGCGGCCAAAGATTTCGACAAGTCTTGGGCTTGCGTGGCGAACTCAGTCAGTAAGTTGTTGTGTTGATCCCAGCCCTGATGGTCGACCGTGGCAACGTCGAGCCCCACGTCCATCTTGATCAGCCGGGCAAGTGACTTCAAAGAATTGCCCACGCTGCCTGAATAAGAAACATTAGAATCATTTGCTGAACTTCCCAGACCATCTTGCACCGTTGCGACCGCGTCCAAGGTATTGCGCGCGATCATCTTATAGGCGCTTGTCCCCGTTGTGATGCTGCGGATGAGATTGGCGTTGGTATTGCCACCGCTGACATTGAACGTCTCGGCGTTTGGAATGGCCAGGCCTTGGGTATAGCCGAGCAATGCGTTGGGCATGGACGGTCCACTTGCAACCGTGCCCAGCAAGGGGCGGTCCTCAGACAGGTTCAGGACGTGGCGCGTCAGCCAGCCATCATCTGGCTCTATTTCGCCCGGTGCGGCGCCTAACTCTTGGCTGTCTTGCGCTTCGAAGTGGCTGCGGTTGCCATTTGGCACACCGGTGGCATGGACCACGGCTAGTTTTCCACTGGTGAAAAGATCACGCAGCTCGGGCGCGCTCGGGTTCATGTAAAAGTCGACCCCGCCCAGGCTCGATAACCCGAATCCCGCACCTGACCCGGTGGTGGGAACGCGAATAGTCGGGCGCAAAGCAATATAGTTTGGGTCACCGGCGGGTGAGACCATTTGCAGGCCATCTGATCCACCGCGCAGATAGATCACGACCATAATGTCACGATCACCCGATCCGTCAGCAGCGAATGCAACGCGAACACCTGGAAGTGCTGTTGAAATGAACGCACTTGCCGAGATGCCTGAGAGGAGTAAACGACGAGAAAAGTTCATGATGATCTCCAGTTCAACGATATGTGAATTCTTCGGTGGCCGCGATCAGGGCCACCAATTTGCGGAATCCGATTTCGATTTGGCCGGCCTTGTTAGCCTTGAGCGCGCCCATAATCCCACCAGCGCCCGCGATATAAGACACCAGTGCATTGTAGGTGCTGCTTTCGGGCTGGAAGCCGATCATGCGGCCAATCCAGTAATCAGCAATCAGTGCCGCAGTTGAAAGACTGGTCGTGGGCGTTTGATCGGTGAGGGTGGTGACTACGGTCGTCGTGTTGGGCGCATTGATCATGACATTCCACGACCCTAGTGTTGCGACTGATGTCAGCCAAAACGCGCTGGTATCGGGCCGCCCATTGGGCTCGGGCCAAACAAACAAGCCATCGTCCATGCCCGACACCCAATCGCTGGCAAAGGGGCTGGCGTTTACAGTCATGTCGGTGGTGCGGAACAAACCCACCAGGCGCTCATAGGGGCGGCGTACTTTGCTGGTGGTTCCTTCGCCAATCTCAGTTCCGTCCAGCAGCATTGCTTGCAAGACTTTTTTGATTTGGTCGGGTGATTGCGTATTGGCGGCCCATGCGGTCTTGGCGCGGGTAATCACGCTTTCAGGCGGTTGATCACCGAACATACGCACCGCCAACTTGCGGCAGATGAAATCTGCTGTTGCCGGATGATACGCTGCCATATCGAGCACAAAGCGCCCCTGCTGCATGTTTTCAGTCAGGCCCGATAAGTCGATCCCTAAAAACGACTTCGCTTGGGTGTTGTGCTGCGCCGGGTTGTAAACAAAATTGCCCGTGCTCGGCAGGTGCCCGCCGGTGGTGTCGCGCTGGCCAAACTCAATCGTCCAGCCAGACAATGCGCGGCTGGCTTCAATCACGTCTTGATCAGTATACCCCGGCGCATTGGAGCCAATGGCTGTTCCCTTGCCACCGCTTATGGTTGAGACGCCAAGGTAGACTGCGGCGCTGACGGTGTGCAGTTCCAGCAATTCGCGTGCAAAGTTTTCGTTAGGCTGGGTTTTGTTACTTTCGGCGTTGTCGAGAAAGAACATCATCGCGGCCGACTTAGCCACCGCTTCCAGCAAGGTTCTAAAATTACCCAGCACATTCGGCCGTATCACATCGCGGTCATAAAGCGGCAGCATGCAATCGATGTGATCGGCCTGGCCCGCGCCGATATTGAAATGGTTGTGCCAGAAATCGACCATAAACTCGCGCAGTTGGTATTTGGCGTGTGTGTTGCGGATGAAATACGACGACGCCACTTCTTGCAGCACGCGAACGCGTTCGGCGGGTGAGATTGTTTTGTTGCCGTTAACCGCCAGGTTCCACAGCGTGGCAGTGTCAGCATAGATGTAATTCAGCGGGCGCAGCTCATCGACCGCTTGCCAGCTTTTGCCGATACCGGGCTCGGGCGCACGATAGGTGATGCGCATACGCTGCGCCTTCAGGTGCGCATCAAGGGCCGGGTCATCCCCAGCAGGAGCATTAAGTTGTTCGGAGACCCACGCGGCCCAGCCCATACTTTTGGCTGCGGCGACATCAGTGTCACGCGCGCCGAAGGTGACGCGGTTCAGGGCAATACGTTCAAAGGTCGACTTGGTAGGCAACATGTTTATTCTCCATGTGCCAATCCGAAGCCGTATTCAGGAAATTCAAATTAAGGCAGAGTCATTTAAGAAGCAATGAATTTTCTGTATCTGATTCGTAACGCACCAAAGTTGCGAAAATTTCGCACGCTTGACGGCGCACTTTGGTTGCATGGTGTTGAGAAAATTTCTCAAAAGATAAAGAAAAAGGCCGGGGTTTTGCCCCGGCCTTGATTGTTTCTCAAAGCTGAGAAAATTTAGAAGTTGTATTGGCCGGTGATGCCAAATTCACGCCCGCGCGGCATTGAAAGTTCCAGTGCGTTGCGATTGGCAAACGGGTTGCCAGCGTAACGAACAACCGACGGATCAGCGCCACGGAAGATCGCGCCGGCTGTGCGGTCATCGAACAGGTTGTTGACGTAAGCCGTCAGGCTCCAGGCCTTGGTCTCGACGCCCAACTTGGTGTTCACCAAGTAACGGTCGCCGGTCCAGGACACGTTGTGCACTTCGGTGAACTTCTTGGATTGATACGAGAAGTCGGTGCGGAACATCCACTGGGCATCGGCGGTCAGGTCATCGCGCCAAATGGCACCCAGCGTAGCCGAGTGTTTTGGGGCCAGAATGCTGTGCTTGCCTTTGGCGTTGCCGCCGTTGGCCAACGTAAAGTCCTGCACCACGCCGGTGAACGCCTGAATTTGTGCATCATTGGCTTTTTTGAACACGTGATCGGCCAGACCATATGACGAGGTTAAGGTCAGGTTTTTCGTGGCGGCGAGGTTGCCCGAAAACTCAATCCCTTGAACGCGGCTGGCACCCGAATTGGTCTGGATGCTAATGGCTCCTTGAACAACTGTCGGAACACCGTTGACGACTGGGCCTGGTGTTTGGACGTTTTCAATGTTGTTGATCTTCTGCTTGGTCCACTGAATGTAATAAACGTCGGCATTCACTTGGGCTTTGCCGTCCATGAGTGTCGTTTTCACGCCAGCTTCATAAACGCGGTTCTTTTCGTTCCCGAACAGCGTCTTACCTTCTTTGACCAAGCGATCAAAGTCAGTATCGGTCACGTTCGCACGCGTAAAGGCAGCCGCATTGAAGCCGCCGGGCAACGCGCCCACGGCATATGATGCATACAGCATCGTATCGGGTGTCATTTTGTAGTCGATGTGAAGGCGTGGCGTGAATGCTTTGATCGACGATTGCACGGGGCGCGTGGTCAAAGCGTTAAAGGGTATGCTCCTCTTGTCTTGGCCCTTACGAGCTTCGAGACCGACAGTCAATTGATCGCTGATGTCATAATCAAGCGAGCCATAGATCGCTTTGTAATTATTGTAAGTCTGCCCGAACAGAACCCCGCCCGTGCCGTAGAAGGCTGTGGCGACGTTGTTGCCGCCCAAGGTGCGACCGCGGGTCTTTTGATAGTGGTTGTAGTAGTAAACGCCAAGAATACCGCGCAACCGGTCTTGACCCGGCGAGGTGATGCGGAATTCACCGGAGTAATCGTAGTTGTTGTCATGTGACTGGGTGCCGATGCCGTTACCTTCAACAACGAAGCTCAGGCCTGCTTGCGGCCCATTCAAGGGGCCACGGTCGCCGTCGAGATTGAACTCAGCCTTGTCAACCAGGTACGAACCTTCGGCCAAGATGCTCCAATCATTGTAGTCATACATGGCGTTTGCAACGAAAATACCGGTATCGCGATAGTTGCCGGGCTTAATGGGCGCGCTGTAGATCGGGATGGGCTGGCCACCAGCTAACAATAATTGCCCGAAGGTAGCGCTTTGCGTGCCGAACGTGGCTGGATTAGCCTGCGAGGTAATCACAGGCGTTGTGTTGACCGCTAATACTGTCATGCCTTGACGCAGTGCTTCCAAGTTCTGGCTGACTTGGCGACCGCTAATCTTTAATTCACCGCAATTGTAACCGCGGCCCAACGTGGCGGAGAAAGTTGCGGCTGTTTGACTCACATTGCCGGGCGTCCAGGTCGGGGTGCCAGCATCGATGCCGGGGCGGAAGCAATTGTTCTCAGCGCCGGGAATGAAGACCGACGCGAAGATGCTGTCGAGGCCTTTGTTCAGTGTCGATTTGACGTTGAATTCCAAGTTCTCACTCGGCAGGAAACGCAGCTTCGCGGTGAGAGAGCGGGTTTCTTCTTTGCCGACGCGGCTGTTATCGGCTTTGCCCGAGACGCTGACGAAACTGTTTACGCCTGGTGCGCCACGCGACACCGCGCTGCCGTTGACGATGGGTGAGCCGGGATAAGTGTTACGATATTGGCCGCCATAGTATTCCCAGTTACCCGCGATGAAATACTGCAGTTTGTTGTCGATGATCGGTCCGCGCATCCACAGCGCGCCCTTATAATCACTATGGCTGCCGACACGTGTATTGACTTGGCCTTCGAATTCATTCGAGGGGGCTTTGGTCACATAGTTGATGGCCCCACCGAACGCGCCACGGCCATACAGGGCTGACTGCGGGCCGCGCAGCACCTCAATTCGGTCTAAAGCGTCGGTCGGGATCGTGCTGATCGATGTGTTGATGTAGACGCCATCGACAAAGAACGATGCGAGGGCGTCAGAAAATTGCACGCTCGATTGTCCACGAATGATTGGGCGGTCGAAGCGGCGGCCGAAGCTTTTGTCGAACGAGAAGTTGGGTGTGAAATTTTGCAGGTCGTACACGCCACTGATGCCGAGCGCCTTGATGTCTTCCGAGCTAAAGGCGGCAATCGACAGCGGAACTTCTTGCAGGTTTTCTTCGCGTTTACGCGCAGTGACGACGATTTCTTCAAGCTGTTGCGCGCTCGCAAAGCCGACGAAGGTAGTCACAAACAATGTCGCAGCACTTGTCGCCAATAAGGCACGTTTAAACGTCATGAAGCAGCTCCTCGCTGTCGGTGGAAAAAAGAGAATATTTTTTTGGAGTAACCGCCCCCAGGCGGTCAAATTGTTCCCCGCACACATTAAACTTGAAGCCTGTATGCTTACGCAATGGGCATATGGTTCGGTGGGGCGTCTTGTTGGAAACTGTGACATTCCAGCGACATAGGCTGATCAGTGCTCAAAAGAGCGACTATTTTTTAAGATTTGCTGCAAATGAGATGATAAAAGCAAAAAATCACTGCCCGGCAGCGATTAGCGGAATAGCCTTTCCGCGCGCAGTATCAGATTAACACTTTAATCATCAGGGATTTGGGTGGCCAGTTAAGCTGCAAATGCCCGCTCAAGCGTTGGCACGGCGTCCATTAGGGTGCGGGTGTACGCGTGGGTGGGGCGGGTTAGCACTTGGTCAGCTTCGCCACTTTCGACCACTTTGCCCATGTACATCACAGCCACGCGGTCTGAGATATGTCGCACCACTGCAACGTTGTGCGAGATGAACAGGTAGCTGAGCTGATATTGCTCCTGCAAGTCGAGCAGCAAGTTCAAAATTTGCGCTTGAACCGACACATCAAGTGCTGAGGTTGGCTCGTCGAGGAGCAAAAGGCGGGGGTGAACCGACAGCGCGCGACCTATCGCGATTCGTTGGCGCTGCCCGCCTGAAAATTCATGGGGCAAACGATCAATCGAGTGGTGGTCGAGGCCAACCAAGTTGCACAAATCCATGGCGGTGTTGCGCAGTTCAGCGCGGCCCGGGCTTTTCCCAACCGTCAGGGGCTCGGTCATAATGCGCCAAATCGGCCACCGCGGATCCAGCGAGCTTTGCGGGTCTTGAAACACAATCTGCACTTCACGGCGTGTTTTTTCGTCGTGGTCTTTCAGGGCTTTGCCTTTGTAGCGCAACTCGCCTTCAGACAGGGGCACCAGGCCGACGATGGAATTGACAAACGATGTCTTGCCGCAGCCTGACTCGCCGACAATCGACAACGTCTCGCCTTCATAAAGGCTAACGTTCACATGGTCGACGGCGGTTTGGTAACTGATCGGCCTGCCAAAGAAATTATACTTCTTAGGATAGCGCACCGTTGCGTTAACTGCCTCGAACAACGGTTGCGCGAGGCCAAAGCGTGTAAAGGGTAACTGTGCGGCACTGCGCGGTGCGGCGGCAAGTTTGTCGGTCCCACCCTCAATCATGGTGGCGGCAACTGTTTCAAGGCGCGATTTAGGTTTTTTGCCTTCAGGCAGCGCGTTGAGGAGTGCCCGCGTATAGGCGTGCTGTGGTTTGCCAATCACATCGCGCGTGATGCCCTGTTCGACGATCTTGCCTTTGTACATCACATAAACGCGGTCACAAAGTTGGGCGACGACCGCTAAATCATGGGTAATCAACATCACCGCCGTTTGGGTGGCGCGCGCACGCTCGCGCAGCAAATTAAGAATTTGGGCTTGGACCGTTACATCAAGCGCTGTCGTCGGCTCATCAGCGACAATCAGTTTGGGCTGACATGAAAACGCCATGGCAATCATCACGCGCTGGCGCATACCGCCTGACAATTCGTGCGGGTAAGCATTAAATACCCGCTCGGCATCTTGAATTTTCATGTCAGATAGAAGATTCAGACAAAGCGTTTGGGCCTCAGCGGGGGTAATTTTCTGGTGGCGCAAAATTACTTCGAGCATTTGTTCGCTGACACGCAGCACCGGGTTCAGGGCCGTCATAGGCTCTTGAAAGATCATCGAGACTTCACCGCCGCGCAATTTCTGCAGCTCTTTTTCACCCATCGCCATCACGTCATGGCCCAAGACCGAGACCGTGCCATGGGGAATTTTTGTTTTTGAGCGTGGCAGAAGACGAAGAATATTCAGCGCAGTAACAGATTTGCCCGAGCCTGACTCGCCCACGACCCCAACCACTTCACCGGCTTTGATATCCAGCGAAATACCCTTCAACGCCTCGACCACAGAATCTTGGCCGACAAAATGCAAGGCAAGGTTATCGATCTTCACAACGGGATTGGAATCGGCCACTATCTTATTTCTCCGAAGTCGAATGATGCCGACAAACTAAACGTCAATACTGCGTCCGCGCTTGCGCGATAAGCTCGCAATACCATCGCCCACCAAGTTCATGGTGATGACGGAAAGCACAATTGCGCCGCCCGGAACCATCAACATCCAAGGCGCTTTCAATAAGTATTGGCGACTTTCAGCCAACATGTTGCCCCAGGTGGGCACACCCAGCGGC
>JANLSL010000406.1:0-2947 GCA_031362385.1 Alphaproteobacteria bacterium
GGGCTCGCCGTATTCCACCGGGTTTTTGTCGGTGACCATGATTTGCGTTACTTTGCCACCTTTGTGGGCTTTGACTTGGTTAAAGGTTTTCATGGCTTCGATGATCAGCACAGTTTGGCCTTCCGCCACTTGATCGCCCACCTTGATGAAAGCAGGAGCACCCGGTTCGGGTGACAAGTAAGCCACACCAACCATCGGAGACTTAAGGCAGCCAGGATTTGCGGCGATATCAGTAGGTGCTGCTGGTGCGCCAGATGGGACGCCGGGCAGTGCCATCGGGCTCGCGTAAATTGGTGCGGCAACCCCACCCCGCACAACCTTAATTCTCAAGGTGCCGGTATCGTATTCGATCTCGGTCAACCCGGTCTCGGTCAGAATCGTTGCCAGTTGTTTGACGCTATCGCCGTCGATGTTCGCCATAATCGTGATCCACCCGTTACCGTGTTCTTAGGTTTATTTCTTATCGTGCAGAAGCCGTGCGACGGCTTCTAATGCAAGCTCGTAGCCATGCGCGCCAAACCCGCAGATAATTCCAGTTGCGGCGCGTGACACATATGAATGATGCCGGAATTCCTCGCGGCGATAGATGTTTGATAAATGAACTTCGACCACCGGTACGCCGCAAGCCAGCAGGGCGTCGAGGACCGCAACCGATGTATGCGTGTAGGCGGCAGCATTCAGGACAATGGCGTTCGCCCCACCGCGCGCGCCCTGAATCCAGGTCACCAGTTCGCCCTCGTCATTGGTCTGGCGGAAATCCACGGTCAGTTTGAGCTGACTGCCACGCGCATCAACCGTGCGCCGGATATCTTCCAGCGTCGTGTGCCCATAGATGTCGGGCTCGCGTTGGCCCAGCATGTTGAGGTTGGGGCCGTTGAGAACGAGGACCTTGTGACTCACGTTGGGGTGGCTCCACCGTCAATAAACCGAGCGGGCAATAAACCGAGCGGGCAATAAACCAAGCCGGATCAGGGCGTTAACCATTACGCCCTGCCTAGCCGCCTATGGCTTTATACTATGGGCCCAGGGCCTTCAACCATGGCCTTTTAACGGCCCTTTTGGCCCACTGTTCGTTGGCCCAGATGGTGCATGGCAGGCGTTGCGGGGCTGCCCCTTGCGTCTGACCGCCTGGCTGCTATTTCAAGGGCATGTTTTTTGTCAAAAAGAAGTTTTTCGTTAAAAAGCCGATGCCATGAAAATTACCATCAACGGTGAGCAGCGCACACTTCCCGACGCACTGACGGTCACAGCGATGCTCAAGCAGCTGGGCATTGATACGACTAAAGTTGCAGTTGAGCGTAATCTGGAAATCGTGCCCAAGTCGGTGTTTGCATCGACCCCTCTTGTTGATGGCGATCGCATCGAGATTGTGCATTTTATTGGTGGTGGAAATATGGATGCGATGGCGCGCGATACATTCACAGTCGCAGGCAAAGCGTATCAATCGCGGTTGCTGGTGGGCACTGGCAAATACAAGGACTTCGAGCAAACTGCGCGTGCGATAGAAGCATCAGGGGCCGAAATCGTCACGGTGGCGGTGCGCCGCGTGAATGTGTCTGACCCATCACAGCCCATGCTGGTCGATTACGTCAGCCCGAAAAAATACACCTACCTCCCCAACACTGCTGGCTGTTACACCGCCGATGATGCGGTTCGTACCTTACGATTGGCGCGCGAAGCCGGTGGCTGGAAGTTGGTCAAGTTGGAAGTCCTCGGTGATCAGAAAACACTTTACCCCGATGTGATCGAGACCGTGAAGGCAGCCGCGCTGCTCGTCAAAGAGGGCTTTGACGTGATGGTGTACACCACTGATGACCCCATTATGGCCAAGCGTTTGGAAGACATCGGCTGCTGCGCCATTATGCCACTGGCTGCACCCATCGGATCGGGGCTTGGTATCCAGAATCCAGTTAACATTCGCATCATCGTCGAACAGGCCAAGGTTCCGGTGTTGGTCGATGCAGGTGTGGGCACAGCTTCGGACGCTGCTATTGCCATGGAGCTGGGGTGTGATGGTGTGCTGATGAACACCGCCATTGCTGCGGCCAAAGACCCCATCATGATGGCGCGCGCGATGAAGGCGGGCATTGAGGCGGGGCGCATGTCGTACTTGGCGGGCCGGATGCCTAAAAAGTTTTACGCTGACCCATCCTCGCCGCTGGCGGGGCTGATATAGTTTTTGCTGTCATTTGTCCTACTACGTCTACATGCTCGCGAGTAAGCCACGCGGAACGATTTACATTGGCGTGACCAACAATCTCATTCGGCGAGTCTATGAGCATAAAATTGGTGCTGTGCCAGGTTTTACGACGGCTTACGGGGTGCATCGTCTTGTCTACTACGAGATAGGCGAAAACATTGAAAGTGCCATTCAACGCGAAAAGCGCCTCAAGAAATGGCCGCGTGATTGGAAGATCAACGTCATCGAGCGCGACAACCCGCACTGGGATGATTTATATCCGTCGCTACTGAAGTAGTTTTACTGTCATGCACCTATTAACGGGCATGGATTTATTTTATCTGTCATACCCCGATTGTGGGCATGCGCTTATTTTTTTTATCTGTCATGCCCCGATTTATTCGGGGCATCCATCTGTCAACACACTCCATGCGTTTGTTTGACCCATGGATTGCCCGGATTAACCGGGCAATGACAAGTTTTGTATGATGCTGAAGTAGCTTCTCTGTCATACCCTGATTGCTGTCATACCCCGATTTATTCGGGGCATCCATCTAGCAACACACTCCATGCGTTTGCTTGACCCATGGATTGCCCGGATTAACCGGGCAATGACAAGTTTTGTATGATGCTGAAGTAGTTTTACTGTCATGCCCTGATTGCTGTCATGCCCCGATTTATTCGGGGCATCCATCTACCAACACACTCCATGCGTTTGTTTGACCCATGGATTGCCCGGATTAACCGGGCAATGACAAGTTTTGTATG
>JANLSL010000421.1:0-2403 GCA_031362385.1 Alphaproteobacteria bacterium
CCCGTGGGCTATTGGTCAATCGTGATGCGTGTTGATGGATCGCGTAAGTGGGCCTATAAGGGTATGCCGCTTTATGTTCATGCGCGCGATGTTTAGTCCGGTGATGTCAATGGTATGCGCGCCACAGATCGCGTGTGGCGCACGATTATGAAGTCAGGTCAATCAATGCCGGGGACACAGAATTAACTTTTCTAATTTTTGGAGGAGCACTCACATGTTGTTGCCACACATTTACACCGATGCCACCGGGCATTCTGTCTTGGATGAAATTGAGCTGAAGATGACCGGGCCGGGTGGGGCTGCTGTGCAAGACGGCGTTTACTTCCAGCGCATTCAAGCCGCTCAACAAGATGTCAGCTATTGGAACATTGGCCAAGCGTTGCCGGGCCATTTCGTTGACTTCAAACCCATGGGGGCCTCGACATTTATTGCTGTGCTCTCGGGCCAAATGCATATGACGGTCAGCAATGGCGAAGAACGCCAACTCGCGCGCGGTGACATGATGCTGGCCCAAGATAGTGATGGCCAAGGCCATATGACTCGCTTCCTGGGCCAAGAAGCTTGTACCTATTTGATGATTACGATGCCCGGCGGGTTTAAGTAGCGCGTGGGTCAGGTGCTCAAATATTTCGCAATAGTGGCGGTTGGTGCTGCCTTCAGTGCAGCGGTGGCGCAAACGGTGCCAGCAAAACCCGATATGTCATGTGCATTTTTCTCGCCCAAAGCTGACGACACCAAGGGCCCGCCGATTTTGTTTTATGCTGACCTGTCAGCCGACGAAGAAAGTGCGGTGACTGAAAGCCCAGGCCGTGGCCGTGCCGATTTTGTATTAGATCGCGCCACGCTCAATTTTACCTGGAAGGTTACTTATAAAGACTTGACCTCGCGTGCGACGGGTCTTCGCATTCATGGTCCCGGCACCCCCGGCGGCGAAGCAGGCATATTGATTGATATGGCCCCCAAGGGAATGACGCCCATGATCGAAGGGTCATCGGTATTGAATGAGGGATTGCTGGCGTACTTGGTTCAAGACCGCATGTACGTGAACCTGGTGACGACCACGTATCCGAACGGCGAATTGCGCGCGCCCATCAGAAAAGCGCGCCCCACATGCTAGGTCAATTTATTTTTCCAACGAGGTCATAACATGGCAACCCCACTTACCTTGGCCAAAACCTATCGCATCCCCGGCTACAAGCTCGATGCCAATGGTCGCTCGACCTGGACGTATTACGACATTCCCTTGCTGCAAACTGGGCCGATGAGCGCCCTAAGCGCCAAGCAAGAAGGCATGAGCTGGGGTTTGGGCCTAAGCCAAAATAGCCCCAAGCCCTACAACATGAACGAGATGCACAAAACCAATCAAATGGGCATTGTGTGGGTGATGTCCGGCCACCTTGAGACAACCATACAAGTGGGCGAAATGCGCCGCAGGGCACCGGGCGAAGGCAACTTTGTGCACGGCGATTGCCTGCACCATTCGACCATGCGCAGCACAGTACCCACCACAACGCTGAGCTTGAACCTCACCAACAAAGTGACGCCCGGTTATGCTTTTAAATAAAGGGCAGGGCATTTTGGGGCCGTTGAGCGCTTTGCTCGTTTTGGCGTTACCGGTGTCGCTGGCAGCGCAAACCCTGCCGCCACATGCGGTGCGCAGTGCGGGCCCCATCAATCCGGCAGCAGATTTTTATATTTCCGGTGCGTCGGTGAGCCCGATGCTGTTAGCTGAATGGGATGCTGAGAGCCGTCAAGGTAAAACCGTACAAATCGTGTGGGGCATCGAGGCCGTGAATAAAGCGCCCGCCACTGCCTCGCGGTATGAACAAAAAAGTTATGTGTTTCCCACCGGCACCATTCGCGTCCTTGAATTCAAAAAAGCCAGCGGCGGCATGATTCACGCCATCACCATGGAGACGGCGATTTTTATGCTCAAAGGTGCAGGCAGTGTTGGCGTTGCTGGCCAGAGTGTCGAGATTAAAGAAGGCTATGTGGTGAATTATCCCAGTGGTGTGCTGCGCGGTACTGAAGATGCCACCGTTATCGCCTGGAGCACGACCGGCACGCTGCTGAATGAAGCCTCAAAAGCGATAGTGGTGCGGGCGGCGGATGCAAAAACATCCGAGTCTGCCGAGTGGGACGTGGATGGCAAACGTGTGCGTGCAAACAAACCTGAGGAGTTGGCCAAAGCGCCAGCCGACGCCATTCGGCTCACGTTGAAGCGGTATGATTTCCCCGGTAACTCTGTGCGTATTGCCTATAACAAGAAGGGCGGCCCAACCAGCTCAACTACGGGATCACTTGATTCACTTATATATGTAACTTCGGGTAAGCTTCATTTTTTTCAAGGTGACAAAAACGTGGTGGCGGGGCCGGGCGATGCGATCAGGGAAATTGCTGGTG
>JANLSL010000436.1:0-8221 GCA_031362385.1 Alphaproteobacteria bacterium
GCAAACTCTTGCCGAGTGATCCCCACCGCCTGACAAAGTGCTGCCAAAAGAAGAGGCGAAGGTGGTTCCGCCCAAACCCACGCCGCCACCGCCTAAACCAAAGCCCAAGCCGAAGAAAGACGAGTGGGCTTATGTGCAGTCGTTGGTGAAAGACATCCAAAAGAAAGAGAACAAAAAACAAGACCAGCAGACCGCCGCAGTCAATCCGACTGACCAGCCCAAGATTCTCAATGCGCCACCGTCTGACAAGGCGACCATGACTGAACGGGACGCCATCATTAGTCATATTGAGGCGTGCTGGCGGATCGATCCGGGCACGGAAGGCATTGATAATTTAGCTGCCGACGTTTTTGTGCGATTTAACAGGGATGGATCTGTTCAGCAGGCGCAAATTGCCGATATGAATCGCTACTTTGCTGATTCTTCGTTTCGGACTTTTGCCAATAGCGCGCGTAATGCAGTTCTCAGCTGTGGCAAAGTTCCGTTTTCGCCCGAGCGCTATGAGTCATTTAAGGAAATTACGTTTACATTCAGGCCTCAGGGCCGAATTAACTAATCACAGGTGATGCGATGAGCGTTAAGCGTCTGATTTTATCACTAATCATAGCCGTTTGTGTCGCGGGGCCTGCGTACGCTGAATTAAAACTCGATATCACGCGCGGGCGCGTTGAGCCGATGCCCATTGCGATCACCACGTTTGCGGGTTCAAACGACCAAAGCAAACAAGTCGGTCGTGACGTCAGCGAAGTAATTTCTAAGAATCTTGAGCGTTCGGGCCTGTTTAAGCCGCTTGATCCCAAAGGCTTCATGCAAGAACTCACGTCGCTTGAAGTTCAACCGCGCTTTCCTGATTGGCGCACCCTGGCTGCTCAAGCCCTGGTTCAGGGGGTTGTCGAGCCACAGCCCAATGGCCAACTGCGGGTGGCATTTCGGCTGTGGGATGTATACGGCGGCCAGCAAATGGTGGGGCAGGCGTATGTGACACAGCCCGAAAATTGGCGGCGTGTGGCGCATATTATTTCTGATGCAATCTACACAGCCATTACCGGTGAATCAGGCTACTTCGATACGCGCATTGTTTATGTGGCTGAAAGCGGGCCTGGCAATAAGCGCATCAAGCGTTTGGCGATTATGGATCAAGACGGGGCAAACCACCGTTATCTGACTGATGGGGCAAATCTGGTTCTGACGCCGCGTTTCTCGCCCACGTCGCAAGAAATCACTTATCTTTCGTATTTCAAAAACGTGCCCCGCGTATACATTTTCAACATCGATACGGGCCGCCAGGAAGTACTGGGTGATTTTCCGGGCATGACTTTTGCCCCCAGATTTTCGCCCGATGGCAATAAGGTCATCATGAGTATGGCCGCAGATGGCAATTCTGATATTTATGAAATGGATTTGCGCACCCGGCGCACAACCCGGCTAACAGACCATCCGTCAATCGATACGTCGCCAAGTTTTTCGCCCAAGCGAGACCAGATCACGTTCAACTCTGATCGCGGCGGTAGTCAGCAGATATATGTGATGAATTCGGATGGCTCGAATGTCCAACGCATCAGCTTCGGGAAGGGTAATTACGGTACCCCCGTCTGGTCGCCACGCGGAGACTTGATCGCTTTTACACGTATTACGCAGGATACTTTCTATATCGGGGTCATGAAGCCCGATGGCAGCGGCGAGCGTTTATTGGCAGAGGGCTATATTGTTGAGGGCCCAACCTGGTCCCCGAATGGGCGCGTGCTGATGTATTTTGCTCAAGGAAGAAGAGCAGCCGATGGTTCGGGGGGCAAAGTTAAAGTCTTCTCGATTGACTTAACTGGTTATAATCAAAGGGAAATATTGACACCCCAGGATGCATCTGATCCCGCCTGGTCGCCTTTAATTCCTTAAGTTCGCTTGCGGAGGTCGCAAATATATAGCGTGCAATTATTAACCTTTGCCGCAATTTGCGATCAAAATAAGCGAAATCTGTGATTCTTTTTTGCAACACCGCGAAAACATTATATGTTTAAAGGCAATACTGTTGCTAATTCGTCGTAACAGGGTCTTGCGTCCTGTGGCGATATTGGTAAAAGAAGCCCCGAAATTCAAAGATTTCGTGCGCCAATTCGCTTTGTCATTAACAATCGGTCATTCCAGTTAGCTAGGGGATAAAAATGAACATCCGCTTTTTTGCCAGTGCGGTCATCGTCGCATTAGCTCTCGCAGCTTGCGCCAGCCCAAAGAAAGAAGCTGCAACCACGTCGACTGCCGCAACACCGCCGGCAACGACGATGCCGAACAAGGGCCCAGCGCCTGATTCGGCTGAATACTTCAACACCGTCGTTGGTAACACCGTTGGTTTTGACTTGAATAAGTTCGAACTGCGCGCCGACGCTCAGGCCATCCTGCGCGGTCAGGCCGCTTGGTTGAACCAAAACCCCTCACGCACTGTGACCGTTGAAGGTCATTGCGACGAGCGCGGCACCCGCGAATACAACCTTGGTCTCGGCGAACGCCGTGCCAATGCCGCCAAACAATACCTGTCCTCGTTGGGCGTTGCTGCAAGCCGCGTGAAGACGATCTCATACGGTAAAGAGCGTCCGACCTGCGTTGCGTCAGACGAAAGCTGCTGGACCAAGAACCGCCGTGGCGTGTCAGTCGTTCAGTAAGACTTCTCGCGATTGAGTTTCAATTGGGCCGCCCGGTGGGCGGCCCAATTTGTTTGTGCGCTCGGCTTTGCATAGTTAGTTGCTGGCCATGACCCGTCATCGTGCTTCATGATATTGCCAGATTCTTGTGGCATTAAATCCAGCCAAATGTTCGCATTGAGGATACTTGAAATGATGGCTAACTTTTTGTCGTTCCGCAAATTTGTATGCGCAGGTGTTTTCGTCCTCTGTGCTTGGCAGGCGCTGCCCGCTCATGCGCAAAGTGCCCGCGAACTCGATGACCGGGTGCGTCGCCTCGAGCAACAAATCCAAACCCTTGCCGCAAGCCGTGGCGTGACCACGCAACAGCTGCCTGCCCAAGGTCGTGACGAAGCGGCTGATCTTCAGGCCCGCGTTATTAAGCTTGAGCAATTGGTCGAGCAGTTGACCGGGCAAATTGAAGAAGCGCGCTTCAAGACTGGCCAGATGTCGACGCAACTTGAGCAGCTTTCCAATGACGTGAACTATCGCCTGGCCGTGCTCGAGCAATCATTGGGGACACAAGGTGGTGCAACGCCCCAAATGCCGCCGCCCCCGCGCGCCACTGGCGCACCACCACAGCGGCCAGCACCTGCGGCACAGCCAACGCCGGTTCCTGATGATCCGAATGTGCTCTCGCGCCCGGTGTCGCCTGGACCGCGCAGCCAAGCCCCGGTGTCACCGCCGCCACTGGCTGACGGATCAGTACGCGCATCAACGCCGGGTGACAGTGCTTTTGGAACACTGCGAACCGATCAAGCCGGCCGCGCGATGCCTGCTGATCCCAACCAGCCCAGCTTAACTCCTCCGCCAGCAGCGGCGGCTGCACAGGCGAAGCAGCCTGCGCCGCAGCGCGCACCAAATCCTGGTCCTGTGGCGGGCAGTCAGCTCGGCCTCAACGAAGGCCCTGCCGGTGAGGCGAAGTTGCCCGAGGGCACACCGAAACAGCAGTACGATTTCGCTTTCGATCTCCTGAAACGGCAAGATTACACACACGCTGAAACTACTTTTCGCGAATTTTTAAAGCGCAATCCGAAAGACCCGCTGTCGGGAAATGCGCAGTATTGGCTTGGCGAAACTCATTACGTGCGTGGCGATTATCAAAAAGCGGTTGTCGAATTCCTGAACGGGTATCAGAACTATCCCAAGAGCAACAAAGCCCCAGACAATTTACTTAAACTCGGGATGTCTATGGCTAACATTGGTCAGACCCAAGCAGCTTGCACAGCACTTGGGCGCTTGAACAAAGAATATCCCGATGCGGGCGACCAAATTCGCCGGAGCGGCCAGCAAGAACGTCAAAAACTGAAGTGCCCCTAAATTAAGGCAACACGCGTTGATTGCGATATGACTGAAGCGCAAAAAGAACTGACTGGTGAACCTGGCCAGCCTTTGTCGCAGGGCGATTTTGCCTTGGCCCTTGAGTCACTCGTTTCACCTGGCGCGACACACATTGCTGTTGGGGTCTCGGGCGGTGCGGACAGCATGGCTTTGGTGTTGTTGGCGTCGGCATGGGCCGCGGCAAAGGGCATCACCCTCACGGCCCTGACAGTCGATCATCGCTTGCGACCACAATCATCCGCAGAAGCCCAAACCGTTGCTGCATGGCTGAAGGCCAGGGGCATCGCTCATCATATTCTCACGTGGCACGAGGGTGATGGTGTTCGTCACTTAAGCCGCAGCGCCCAAGATGCTGCGCGCGAAGCGCGGTTTGCATTACTGAGTGAATGGTGCCGGGCTCAGCATGTTCAGGTATTGCTGATGGCCCATCACGCTGATGACCAGATTGAAACATTCTACATGCGCTTGGCCCGTGGCAGCGGTGTGACGGGGCTTGGTGGTATGGATGCGGTTAGCACATTGAAGAACGTGCGCATCGTGCGCCCCGTGTTGGGATTTGCAAAATCTGACTTGGTTGCGACCTGCCGTTCCTGGGGTCAGGATTGGATCGAGGACCCTTCGAATTCAAACTCAAAATATAAACGTACGCGGTTCCGTCAGTCCCGCGCACTCATGGAAGCCGAGGGGTTTACCCGTGACCGCGTGCTGATGACCATCGCCCACATGCACCGCGCAAAAGCAGCACTTGCGCACGCCGTCGGCGAGTTGCAAACCACAGCCTGTATCTGGACGGAGTATGGTACGGTTACGGTGTCAGCGATGCGCTTGTTTGCAGCGCCCGAAGAAGTTCACTTGCGGCTGCTGAGCGATGTATTGCGCGTCATGAGTGGCCATGATTACGGCCCTCGCTTCGAAGCCTTACAACGCCTGCAAACAAAACTTGGGTTCCCGCAGATGCCGGCGGTTACACTTCACGGGTGCTATGTTGTGCGCTCAGGCGACAGCATTCTGGTCACCCGTGAGCCTTCAGCCACACGCGATATTTTGGAACTGACATCGAACACTTCAATAGTGTGGGATGGACGCTTTGAGATTGCGTGGGGTGGCGCGGCTGATACCTCACGAAGGCTTCGGGTTAGGCCCTATAAAAACGAAGACAAAGCCTGGTGGCGCGCTCAGGGCGACATCGGTGCGCTTGACGATTTGCCTGCGCGCGTGCGGCGCAGCTTGCCAGTGATTGAAGATGACCACGGGCCGGTGGCTCTGCCACATGCGGGGTTATGGCGTATCGATGTTGCAAGATTGGCCCAGATGATTTCAATTCGCTATGTTGGGTGCCAGCGCCTGAGCAGCCCATATTCCGCAGAATTCCTAGCGGATTAAGGCTTTTCCAGACAAGTCTAGCGGGGTGTGTTTCCCGTACTACTAACCAAGCCTTTCATATAAATCATTGGCTTGCGGTCACGCTTTAGCGCACTATTTAAGAAGGAATACGTCTTCAGCGCTCGTTCGGTGACGGGCAGCAGAACAAGGGTCAAGACATTGAATATCAGCCGTAATCTTATGCTTTGGGTCATCGTCCTGGTCTGCGTGGTGGCTTTGTTTAATTTGTTCCAAGGTGCTAGCCCGCGCAGTCAAGCCCGCGAGCTGCCGTTCTCTGAGTTTCGCGCGGCCGTTGAGCGCAGTGAAATTCAAGAGGTCATGATTCAAGGCCAAAACATCGCCGGCCAGTTTAAGTCGGGTGGTGATTTCCGCACATATGCGCCAGACGATCCGTCATTGGTTCCGGCCCTGTTGGCAGGCGGTGTGGTGGTAAAAGCCGCCCCCCAAAGCAACGGCGAAATGTCGTTCTGGAGCATCTTGATCTCATGGTTCCCGATGCTGCTGCTGATTGGCGTGTGGGTGTTCTTCATGCGCCAAATGCAATCGGGCGGCGGCAAGGCTATGGGCTTTGGAAAGTCGCGCGCCAAGCTGCTGACTGAAAAGCAGGGCCGCGTTACTTTTGAAGACGTTGCTGGTGTTGAAGAAGCTAAATCCGACCTTGAAGAAATTGTCGAGTTTCTGCGCGACCCGCAAAAGTTCCAACGCTTAGGCGGCAAAATCCCCAAAGGTGTGTTGCTGGTTGGACCCCCGGGAACGGGTAAAACGTTGCTGGCGCGCGCGATTGCCGGTGAAGCCAATGTGCCGTTCTTCACGATCTCGGGCTCAGACTTCGTCGAAATGTTTGTCGGCGTGGGGGCATCGCGGGTGCGCGATATGTTCGAGCAGGGCAAAAAGAATGCACCTTGCATTATCTTCATCGACGAAATTGATGCGGTCGGTCGTCATCGCGGTGCGGGCCTGGGCGGTGGTAACGACGAGCGCGAGCAGACTTTGAACCAACTGCTCGTCGAGATGGACGGCTTTGAAGCCAATGATGGCGTTATTTTGATCGCTGCCACCAACCGGCCTGACGTGCTTGATCCGGCATTGTTGCGCCCAGGTCGTTTTGACCGTCAAATCGTGGTCCCGAACCCCGACATTTTGGGCCGTGAACGCATTTTGCATGTCCATTCACGCAAGACGCCGTTGGGCGCTGATGTGGATTTAAAAGTGATTGCGCGCGGTACGCCGGGATTCTCAGGAGCTGACTTGGCCAACTTGGTTAATGAAGCAGCCCTGTTGGCGGCGCGCAAAGCCAAACGTGTGATTGGCATGGCTGAATTCGAAGAAGCCAAAGATAAGGTCATGATGGGCGCTGAACGGCGCTCGATGGTGATGACCGAAGACGAAAAGAAGCTGACGGCATACCATGAAGCCGGTCATGCCTTGGTCATGTTGCGCGTTCCCGGACACGAACCATTGCACAAGGTGACGATCATCCCGCGCGGACGCGCGCTCGGTTTAACCATGTGGCTCCCCGAACGCGATAAGTACAGTCAGTCAAAGATCGAAATCAAAGCGCAGCTGGCCAGCCTGTTTGGCGGGCGCGTGGCCGAGGAGCTGACTTTCGGAGTGGATAAAGTCACAACTGGTGCGTCCGATGATATTCGCCGTGCGACTGATATTGCCCGGCGCATGGTCTCTGAGTTTGGCTTTTCTGAAAGATTGGGACCCTTACGTTATAACGAAGACTCAGGCGAAGTGTTCCTGGGCCGTTCAGTGACGCAAACCAAAAATGTCTCCGATGCGACGGCGCTTCTGATTGATGAAGAAATCCGCAAGTTCGTTGAAGAAGGTGAAGCGACAGCGCGTAAGATCATCACGCAATACCGCGATCAGCTTGAGATTATTGCGCAAGGGTTGCTTGAGCACGAAACGCTGAGCCGAGACGATATCGAGACCTTGTTCGCCGGTGGCAAAATCGACCGCAGTGATAAATCAGCACCTAAGCCGCGCGAGCCTGGCAAACGCAGCTCGGTTCCCTCCGCTGGGGCTGGTGGGCAAAGTGCTCCTGGTTTTGGCCAGCAACCTTCGCCGCAAACTGATGGTTGATTGCTTCTGAAGTTCGAGAAACACTGCAAAGACCCCGTTCAGTGCGAACGGGGTCTTTGATTTTGGAATTGCCGTGGAACGCACCTATTACACGCCGCGCGGATTGCTCCAGGGCCAAGCTGCTCGACTGATGGTCGCAGAAGGCGGGGCATTGAGCCTGTGCGGTCGGCAGCCCTCATTTGCTGCACTCGAAATCACGCGCATCAAAGGCCCCCGGGTTTCATCGACTATAGAAAACCCCAGCCTGACCCCGGCAGAGTTCACGAAGCCCAGATTGCCATTTGCCGGGCGGGATGCATCAAGAACGCGCATCATGGGGGTGTTGAATGTGACGCCCGATAGCTTTTCTGACGGTGGCAAATTCGGCAGTGTTGATGCCGCCGTCGCTGCTGGGATAGCTCTGTGTGAAGCTGGCGCCGATTTGATCGATGTGGGCGGGGAGTCAACGCGCCCCAACGCGACACCACTTGATCCTGATGTAGAGCGTGAGCGCGTTATTCCGGTTGTTCGCGCATTGGCTGAGCGTGGTGTAGTTGTTTCTATAGATACCCGCCATGCAAAAGTGATGGCTGCTGCACTTGAAGCCGGTGCAGCCGTTGTGAACGATATCTCTGCGCTTGGCGACCCGGCAGCTCTGGACATTGTGGCGCGGTCCAAGGCCTCGCTTGTGCTCATGCATATGCAGGGCGATCCGACCACCATGCAAAAGGCACCCTCATACGTTTGGGCCCCCG
>JANLSL010000457.1:0-22135 GCA_031362385.1 Alphaproteobacteria bacterium
GCTTGCCGTGACGACTGGCAGCGATAACGTGCTGGGCATGTAGACCGCTTTCGGTCAGGACCGAAACAACGTCGATGTGCTTGCTGACTTTGGCCATCATCGCTTCAAAGTCGCCAAACCAGGGTACATTGTAGCGTTCACCAAAAGCCTTGGCGCGGTCCGGCTTGATGTCGCAGACTGCGACGAGCTTTGAGCCGTTGATGTCGCCGCGATGAAGAAGGTCAGCGTGTTTGGGGGCAATGCGACCGCAGCCGACCAAGGCAAATCCCGTCACAGCATGATCCTGACACGAAGTTTAAGACGATAATGAAGTAGGCCATCCTCGATTCTGGCTGTCAAGCCAAGTGCGCCCCAGCCATACGGCGCAAGATTTCAACAAACGCGAGTGCGCTGCGGCGTGATCGTTCACGCCTTGCTGCATCGGCACGTTGTTCGGCCGCTGCATCAGGCCCGGCTTTCAACAAGGGCCATTGCGCGGCAATCATATCGGCAAGGTGGCCAGCATTGCCTCGCTTAAAAAAGAAAAATGGGTTGGTGGGCACCGCCTGTTCATGATGGACGGGCAAATCAGTGAGAAAAATAGGCCGGGCCAGAACCTTAGCGTCCTCGACCACTGTGCTCCAGCCTTCAAACAACGAGGGCTGAACGACAGCAGTGGAAAAGCGGATCAGTTGAAGCAGAGTGTCAGTTGGTACTGTCCCCAAAAAAAGAATTTTCTCAGCTAAGCCAGAGTCATTCACATAAGCCCTCAGCGCGTCGAAATGGCCGGGGTGCCGAAAATCGACACTGCTGCCGGTACAGGCCAAAGTCACATCAAGGCCGCGCTCGTGAAGAATCCGAACGGCTTCAAATAATGTGCGGTGATCCTTGTGTTTCCAAAACTGGTTGGGGGCGAACAGGTACTTTTCCGGCAACTTGTATTGCTCACGTGGATCATGAGGTGAAACCTCTGATGCATTGAGCGCGCTGGTGAAGGGCCAAACAAAAGTCTCGGCCTTAACGCCAGGATAAAACGTGTGCAAATCATCCCGCGCGCTGTTGCTGCTGAGCAATAAAAACCGCCGTCCATAGGCCATGGCGGTGAAGTCTTCCTCGCGCCGGGCCAGCTCAGCCGCATCAAACATGTCTGGTAAATGCTTGTGTTGGAAATCGGGAATCCAATGCAAACCTTTAGGAACATTCAGCATGGTGCGAAAAATCGGAAAGATTGCGGTGCTGCTGGCCAACAATTTATCGATCTCAGCGCGCCGGGGTGTGCCGTTGGATTCGATCAATTCTTGGAACAACGGGGGCTTTAACGTCAGCGGTGCGCCATCTGGTTGAAAGACGCCTTCAACCGCGGTTTCAGCAAAAAGCGCGCGGACAATCGGTGTATCTACCATGCCATCGGTGAGGACAATAATGCGCGGGCGGATTGCTTCATCTAATTCAGACAAAATATGGACAAGGTTCTGAATATAAATCGCGCCACCTTGCCACCCTTTGAATGTCACATCCAAGTTGGGCCGGAAAAGGGCAAGAGTGAGGAGGGGGCGCTCAGTGTTGGTCATGGTCAGTTGGCACTTGGCATGGGTGATTCACATGCCACACCTTGCCGGCGAAAGGTAATAAAAAAGGCCGCTGCCAGATTGACCAGCAGCGGCCTTGAGTCCTTATCAATGCATCTAGCTAGCCAATCGCGCAGGTGGCTTCTGCGCCGGTCAATTCATATTTGCCTTCGTCGATATTGACGGTCTCAGCGACGCCGTTGTTCACGACCATGGAGAAGCGTTTACCACGGTGACCGAGGCCGAACTTCGAGCCATCAAGCTCCAGGCCCAGCGCCTTGGTGTAATCGCCATTGCCATCAGCTAACATTTTAATTTTATCGCCGACACCGCGATCTTTACCCCAGGCATCCATCACGAATACATCGTTGACCGCCATGCAAGCGATGGTGTCAAAGCCCTTGGCTTTGACCTGGTCATAGTTTTTCAAATAGCTGGGCAAGTGCTGGTTCGAGCAGGTTGGCGTGAAAGCGCCAGGCACTGAGAACAACACTACTTTCTTGCCTTTGAAGAGCTCATCAGAAGAAACTTCCGCAGGTCCGCTTGCCGTCATAACGCGGAATTTACCTTCGGGCATTTTGTCGCCAGCTTTGATTGCCATGGTGGTCCCTTTGTATTCGGTTGAGGTGATTAAAATTTTTGTCCCGTCGTGTCGAGAGGCTGACCCTAAACTAAGGGCTTCACGGCCAGACTCCAAACGAGATTTGAAGATTCTGAGTGAAATCTAATTCGCGTGACGTCGATTCAACGCGTAGTGGTCGCCTTTGAAGTCACCAAAATGCGCGCGGATCTCCGGGTGGCCGACGGGCTCGCCGGAGTCGTCCACGAGTAGATTTTGCTGTGAGACATAAGCCACATAGTGGGTGTTCGCGTTCTCAGCGAGCAAATGGTAAAAAGGCTGATCTTTACGCGGGCGCACCTCTTCCGGGATCGACATCCACCATTCCTCGGTGTTGTTGAACTCAGGGTCGACGTCAAACACCACGCCCCGAAACGGGAAGAGGCGGTGCTTAACGACCTGACCAAGCTTAAATTTAGCTTCGTGCGACTTCATGGACCTGTTCTCTGATAGGCTTAGGCGGTTTCCTAAGAAAGAGCCCGCGCTTAAGCCTTAAGATAGGTACCTGATGGGCGCGCGTCCAGTGGCTATAACTATTTGAATTATATATCAAATAGTCTGATTTATCAGGGTCCAGTGTACTTTTTATCCAGCAGTTTGCTGCTCTAATGCCGCCATCTGACTGCGGTAGTTCTTCAGGCCCCTCAGCAGCAAATAGAAAACCGGCACAGCCATCAGGGCAGGCACAAATGCCAGGCCGTATTTCAGCGCCATTTCATCACCAAAAACTTTGTCGGTAATCAGGCCTACCAGCGGCGGCCCAATGAACAGGCCGGCGAAATTGATGATGACCCAATACACCGCCACGGCTTGGGCGCGCACTTGGTTAGGGGCCAGCACGGTTGTGGCGGTAGCACCGCAAGCTGAGGCCATGGCGCCTCCGAAAGTCGACAATGCCAGCATCGCCAGCGCCAGCCACGGTGTGGGCATTAACGGGTAGAGAACTGAAAAGGGGATCAGAATCATATTGGCGATCACAACTGCGCGCATTGGCCCGCCTTTGTCGCCGGCCTTGGTAAAGCGGTCGGCTAACCAGCCGCCAAAGTTGGCCCCACCTGGACCAAATATCAAAAAAAGGATTCCTAGGGCCAAGCCGATGTCGGCCATGCCCCAGCCCCACGTGCGCCGGAATAATTCAGCATTAAAGAACTGCGCATACCCGATCACGGTCATACCCGTTTGGCCAAACCACAAGCACCCATAGGCACTGCGGTGCTGCCAATAGTATTTGAGGGCATCGAGTAACGTGGGTTGAGTAATTGCCTCACCTGATAAAGTCACACGGTCGCGCCGTGCGGGCTCTTTGACTGTGAACATCAGCAGTGCCAGGACGAGACCTGGCAAACCAACCACAAGGAATGTCGCGCGCCAGCCCTCCATCGTGCCGAACACGGGCAAGGTGATCTCGGGTGTTTTCATCACTTGTGCCACGATCCACCCGCCGAGGATGGAGCCAATCGCTGTGCCCATCGAGATGCCGCTCATATAAAGGCTAACCGCACGGCCGCGTTTTTCTTTCGGGAAATAGTCATTGATCAACGAGAGCGCGCTGGGCGTCAGTGTGGCTTCGCCGACTCCCACACCAATACGCGCGAGGAAAAGTTGCGTGAAGTTTGCAGCAAAGGCCGAGATTGCCGTCATCAGCGACCACAGCGTGATTCCCCACCCAATGATCATGCGTCGGCTTTTGCGATCCGCCAGCCAGCCCAGTGGAATTCCTAGCGTAATGTAGAAGATTGCGAAAGCAGGCCCCAGTAGCAGGCCAATTTGTGTATCGGTCAGCGCAAACGATGCTTTGATCGGTCCTATCAGGTAACTCAGGATTTGCCGGTCTAGCCACGAGACGATGTAAGACAGCAGCAAAAGTATAACCACATACCAAGCGTAGGCTGGGTTGGGGTAGGCGGGCTGCTGGCCAGATAGCTGTGACATGGCGATGTCTTTCAATGCGCGGAAGCAATCATCCGTTCGGTTTCATCAACACTCGCACGGGTGTGCTTCAGGTTATAGACCAGAACCCCTGATACTAATATGCCTGCGATTGCTGACACGCTCGACAGCGACAGTCCGACAGCACTGGGGGTGGCGAATACTTTGTCGGTCATCAACGCGACAGCCAAAGGGCCTAACCCTAAGCCCAGTGCGCTGATCACAAACCAGTAGACCGCAGTGATTTGGCCCCGCATTTGATTGGGCGCAATCATCATCAGCGCGGTGGGCCCAGCTGCTGTGGGCATCCCCGAGGCGATTGAATGCACAATCATCAATGACATGGCGATATTGGCATTGGGAATCAGCGGGACAGCGATGGCGACGGGAACGAGCATCAACGTGCCATACAACGCTGCGCGCATGTGCCCGTCTTTGATGCCGCGTCGATAAAGCCGATCACCAATCACGCCCGCGATGGTAACGCCAAGTGGTCCGCCAACACCCAGGATCAGTCCATACCAAAAGCTGACCTGGCCAATCGTCCAGCCATGGGTGCGGATGAATACTGATGGCAACCAGAACACATAGGCATTGCCAATGATGGTCATGACTGAAAGCCCAAGAAAGTGCGACCCATAGGTGCGCCAGCGTGTCGCGAGGTATGAAATGACCGCGCTGATGGGCAACGCTGCGCTCGTTTGCCCGCTGATGCGATCACGCCTGATGGGTTCGGCGACCGTCATCATGAGCAACGCAACAACCAGGCCCGGTGCGCCGATGACGAAAAACACGACTTGCCACGGAAACACCTCGCCCACGATGGGTAGTGTCATCATGCCGTCTTGTGAAATTGCTTCAATGACGCGTCCGCCCAAAATCATCGCGCTGCCCGCACCAATGCCAAGGCCCCAGGCATACACACTGTAGGCTAAGCCGCGTTGTCCGCGTGGAAAGTAGTCGCCCAGCAGCGACGTCGCGCATGGTTGCAAAGTTGCCTCGCCAACCCCCACGCCGATGCGCGCCAGAAACAGCGTGGCGAAATTTCGTGTCAGTCCACATGCCGCCGTCATCACGCTCCACACTGCGATGCCAATGGCAACGATGGTGCGGCGGTTAGCGCGGTCTGCTTGTCGGCCGATGGGAATGCCCAAAAGCGTGTAAAAAATCGCGAATGCGAAGCCGAGCACAAGGCTCATTTGGGTGTCGGTAATGCCCAGGTCGCGTTTGATGGGCTCTACCAGCAAAGTCAGGATGAAGCGGTCAAGATAGGCAAAGACGTACGCCAGCATGAGAATGACAACCACATACCAAGCGTAACGCGGCGACGGGTAGGGCGGTTCGGTCTCGAATTGCGAGCTTTGCGCAGCCATATCAAAAAGCCCCCCGACTTTCTGTAACTTTCCCTTAGCGCCTTTTTACCATAGCGACCCCACGCGTCTGACAAAAGGGCTAGCTTATCGCTGGGTAAGAGTGAAAATAGGCTATCATTAGTCTTGAAGTAATACATGTCCTACCGCGCCATGTTTCAAAAGCCAGACTTGTCCTCGCGCGTTGCCCTGCTGGGTGCGATATCGGTTGTGCTATCAGTTGTCTTCATCGTTGCGTATTTATTTCAAAGCCGCCAAGCAAGCTTAGATCAGTCTGATCACACCGCTCGCCAACTTGCACGGACCTTAGAGGCGGCTGCATCGGCTACTTTTCAGTCAGCAGAAATTGTAACTGACGTCGTGGCAGCTCAAGTCCGCGCCCGTTCTCTCGACGGCCCCGCGACTGGCGCTGGTCGTAACAACGCGTTCATCCAGATTGCGCAAGATTGGCCGTTTATCCAGTCGGTTGGGTTTATTGATGCTGATGGCCATATGCGTCACTCGGTTGTACGCGACGCATCGGGAACTTTGATTTGGACAGACATCGGTCAGAAATTTGACCTCTCAGAAAAGCTCACTTTTGCAAGCCATGCCGGTTCAAGTCCTGAAGAAGACAAACTTTATTTGAGTGAAGTCCAACGTGGATATGTCACTGATACATCGGTCATCATTATCACCAAAGGAGTCTGGAGCCCCACGCGGGAATTTTTAGGCGTTGCGGCAGTTGCTGTGCGACAAGATGCACTGGCAGCTATTTTGCAATTAGTAATCCCGGTTACAAGCGGTGCGATCGCACTCTTTAGAACCGATGGCACATTACTTTACTCAAACCCGAAGGGCGATTTCCAAGTCGGTCGTGTCTATAACTCTACTCGGTTGATCAGCGAAGAAATTAAAAAAGTGCGCGAAGCATCCTACGATGCTCCGATAATCAACAACTCAGTCGCGCGGCGCATTGCATATCGTGTCTCAGAGCGATACCCGATCATTCTCGCCGTTGGATTGCCGATTGCCGAGATGCTGGCTGGATGGCAGTGGTTCGCAAATATCCTGATCATTGCTGGACTTGTACTGGTGATCGTCATCGGGGCTTTTACATACTCATTAACACGCAGATTGGCCACGCTTCACAGTGCGCAAAACGCTCTTCGCGATAGTGAACAGAGGCTTAAGGACTTGGTCGAATGCTCTAGCGATTACCAATGGGAGATGGACGAGAATGGAATCGTAACCTCATTTTCAGGTCCCGGGAGCGAGAGATTCCCAGATTTTATAGGCCGTTCAGGGCGTGATTTCTTTGCCGATGTATCTGAGCCCAATGACGTCGAAAAGCTTCGCGCGCTGTCTGCTCAACGTTTACCAGTTCGTGGGATGACGATACCTACGCTCGCAAAGGACGGTGAGGTGCGATGGATCCGCAATAGTTCCAACCCCGTCTTTGACAGGCTTGGGATCTTTCGTGGATACCGAGGTTTAGGCAGTGACATCACTGAGAGTCGCCGCCAAAGTGAAATAATTGAGGCCCAACACAAAACTGAAGCACTCGGGCGCCTTGCCAGTGGGTTGGCTCATGAGATCAATAATCTTTTACAGCCAATTCTGATTTACTCGGGCTTTGGCACTACAGATGATGTGAAAGATGAACGTACACACTACTTTGCGAAAATTCGCCGCGCTGCCGAAAGCGCCTCACAAATTGTCACGAACGCGTTGTCGTTCACGCGGCGCAGCCCTCCGCATCGCGCGCACGTTTCACTCGCGCGAGTTGTGCGCGAAACCTTCGATGTCATGGCTATCAATATCCCAAACAGTGTTTCGGTTACTCTCAACGATGCATCACTCGAGCGTGACGTTAACGTTGATCGAACGGGCTTAGCGCAAGTGCTAACAAATCTTCTCACGAATTCAGTTGAATCAATTTCCACCAGCAGTCGTGCTGCGGGTAAGGTGATGATCATGGCCGATGAAGTTGATATCACTTCAGCGACTGCAATTGAACTTGGCATCGTGGCCGGTCGCTATTGCCACCTCACGGTGACGGATGATGGGCCAGGAATCATCGCCCAAAACCTTAAAAATATATTCGACCCGTTTTTCACCACAAAATCTCAGGGCCAAGGAACTGGACTGGGTTTGTCGGTTGTCGCGGGCCTTGTTAAGAGCTGGGGCGGGGCGATCAGCGTAACGAGTGCGCCACATGAGAAAACCGAATTCTCTGTTTACTTGCCACGTGCCCAACGGCAGTTGCAGGCCGCGCAATAAGGACTGCGCTTATTTCTCAGCACCCGTGAAGAAATATTTGCCGCCAGTGCGCGTGGCATGGGGGTCGGGCTGATACTGATTGAAAAATAAACTTGGTGCGTAGCCCCGGAATGTCCGCGCCTTATCAAAGCCTGCTTGTGCATACATATCTTCCAGCGGGAGCAGGTAGACCGTCAGCATGAAGGGTTCGTTGTTGCAGGTTGCGTCCCAATCGCGTAGCGAGGCCTGATAAGCGTCCATCTCGTCAAATTGCGGCGCGTCACAATGCAGCATCACGCCGCCGGGTGATAACAAACGCTGACATTCCCGAAAAATGTTGGGCAACGCTGCGCGTGAAGTTTCGTGCAACAAAATCCGCGAGACGACGAGATCAAAAGCGCCATCCTGAAAAGACGTAGATTCCGCATTCATTTGATGAAAATGCGCACTCACGCCCAGTGCGTTAGCGCGCGCGTGGGCATAGCGCAGGCAGGGTGCTGAGCAGTCAATGCCGTGAACTTCGGCGTCTGGAAACGCAAGTGCATAGGGCAACGTGTTGTTGCCGATGGTGCAGCCCATATCAAGAATGCGCTTTGGTTTGAGGTGCGCAAAGCGCCGCTTGATTTCGGCCGCTAATGATTGTCCGGGGTCGTCATTGTGAGCGCCCTGGCTGCCCATATTGTGAACAGAAATAGTGCGATCGTACTGCGCTCCGGCAGCCACATCGTTTACGGTGAATTCAGTGTGATACCCGCCCGGCTTGCGGTGAATATCGAGTTCAGACAGGTAGTTTGGCACTTTGATCGTTGGGTCAAGCGTCAGCGCGCCCAATTTCCCAGAGAGGTTTTTTGCTTTCGTTGCCAAATCATCAATCTGGCGCTCGATGATTTCACCACTCACGGCGTACATGCGATCTTGGTTGTCGGTACGCAGCCGGTACCAAAGTTTTGTGCGATCAAATGTGCGCATCGCT
Source organism: Alphaproteobacteria bacterium (assembly GCA_031362385.1). Classification (GTDB taxonomy): domain Bacteria; phylum Pseudomonadota; class Alphaproteobacteria; order Rhodospirillales; family Rhodospirillaceae. The sequence continues at coordinate 8,680 of JANLSL010000457.1, forward strand.
TTGGCGATGGTGCGCAGGTCCGCAGCCCCCACCGTGTTGGATAATGCGGGCTTGACGCGCTGCTCGTAAAGATCGCGCAATTTGGGCCGCACCTTTGACTCAAGCTTCACCGCCAAGCTTTGGCAGAAAAGCTCGTGCGCCATTTCGTCGTGCGATGGCGTAGGCATAAGAGTATGCTGATGAACCGATGGCATGGATCTATTGTGCAGCAGAAAGGCCCACCTGCGCAAAGGTTGATGACGGTTAGGCCCGGGCTCCGGACATTTGGTGCAATTCCGCTGCAATTCCATTGTGAGCAGTGCGGCCCTGGCCTAACCTGAGCCAATTCATGGTGATGACTCTAGGGGGGAGGTCTTTATGTTGCACAGCATCAAAGCGTTTTTTGCGGTTAACGAAGCCGAAGAAGCGGCGTCTGACGACAACCCGCTGGCACCCACGCGGCCCGAGCACAAGCAGCCAGCGGGGCCAATGTTGGCTTTAGCATTCGGGTGGGGCTTTCTCATCACAGGCTTGTTAACGGGCGGCAGCATGGCAGCCGGAGTCCCGTTCTGGCCTGATCTGATCGAGGCGGCCTTCTGGGGCAATCTCATCAACTTCGTCATAGGCGCCCTGATCGGCTACATGGGCTACAAGACCGCCTGTAATTCAGGTCTGCTGTACAGGTTCACCTACGGCAAAATTGGCGTTTATTTGCCTGTCATCTTTTTGGCCCTGCTGACCACCGGCTGGCAAGGCATCGTGGTTGGTGCTTTTGGGTTTGCGTGGGTGCAAGACTTCAACAGCCCTTGGTTCTACATGGTCGCGCTATTTGCAGGCGTTCTCTACACCTGGACAACCTATTACGGCGTGAAAGGCATTCAGAAAATAAGTGTGCCATCAGTGGTCATTTTAGTTGGCGTCGGAATCTATGCTGCATACCTCAGCATTAACCAAGTCGGCGGATGGGATGCCTTTTTAGCTAAATCAGTTGCGGATTCTGCCAAGACCCCCATCACCATGACAGCGGCGATCAACCTAGTGATCGGATCATGGATCGTCGGCGCGGTGGTGATGCCTGAGTACACGCGCTTTGCGAAGTCGGCGTGGGTGGCAATCGCCATCCCGTTTATCGTGCTGATCATCTCGCAGTTTTTTTTACAAGCAATCGGTGCGATGGGCGCTACAGCATCGGGTGCGGCTGATTTCACCACCTACATGAGCCAGCAAGGCTTTATCGTCGCTGGCTTGGGTAGATTGGAATGAGTCTCGCGCTGTGGACCACGGGGGATGCGAATTTGTATCTGCCGGTAGTGCAGATGTCCTCGACGTTTCGGTTGCGCACGAAGTCGATGGTTATTGTGATTGGCACCATCGGAACCATTCTGGGCCTGGGCATTTATCAGCTGTTCTTGGATTGGATCAACATTCTCGCCAATATTGTGCCGCCGTTGGTTGGCCCATTAATTGTCGATTATTACCTCGTCCATCGCACGCAATACCGCACCGCCGATTTGGACAAGTTGCACACCTGGAATCCTGCTGCCGTCATTGCCTATGTGCTCGGTGCTGGCAGCACCTTCTATAACCCTGAGTCGATGGTGCCGGCTTTGTTCGGGCTGATCGTTTCGATCATCAGCTACGCTGTGATTTACTATGGAGCGGCACTGGTTGGAATTAAAATGGGATATAGTCAAATCCACAAGAACGCGTAAGGAGCAGCCCATGACGGCATTTCATACGGCAGCTCCCGACATCAATCGCCGCCGCCTTTTACACATTGCTGGCGTGGGTGCTGCCGCCCTTTCGGTTGGCACTTCGCCCGCCTTCTGCGCGCAGCCGCCGCTGCGCGCCGAAGGTTTGCGTAGCGTGACAACTTCTTGGCTCCCTGAGCGTGTGCGAGTTGCTGCTATTCAGTCGCATACGTGTGATCAGCGCCAAGACAATCTGGCATCGATGCTTGGTGCCATCGCACGACTTCAGAATCAGTCTGACAAACATCAACTGATCGTTTTTCATGCTTTAGCGTTGCACGGGAAAATCCCGCGTGATCTTGATGAAGCCCAACGTATGGCGATTGATCTTTATGGGCCGGAAGTCGCCGCTGTGGGCGCTGCAGCTCAAACAAACGATGCCTATATTGCTTTCTCAGCATTAACAGCTGATCCTGCGTGGCCAGGGCATGTGATTGCACGCAATATTCTGATGGGCCCCGATGGTCGTGTTGTGCTGGCGGCGTGGCAGGCGACACCAGATGCTTCAACGCCATTTCTGACGACGGTTGAGTCTGTGCTTGATCGCTATATAGCACTTTATGGCGCTGAGGCTGTGTTGCCCCTCGCACGCACTCCCATTGGCAACATTGCACTGGCCTCAGAACTCGCAGCACCCGAAATCTATCGCGCCCTGGCCTTGAGGGGGGCCGAGATCATCATTCGCATCACGCCGCATTCCTCAGCGCGCTGGGATGAGCAGGCATGCGCTGCCTATAACCACTGCGTGATCGTTTCGCCTGCGCGTGCAGCCCCATTGCATGCGCTGAGCGATGATGATGCCTCGATCTTGAACGGCGGCGGTTCAGTAATCGTTGGTCCGCGCGGCGAGATTTTAGCTGAAGCTGGCGCGAAGTGGGATCAAACACTCAGTGCGGTGCTGCCCATGGCGCACTACCGCGCAACGCGTGTTGTCCCCAACATCCACACGGCGTTGGTATTGCCGGTTTATACCAGCGCGAACGATCTTGCCTAGAATAAGGGAGTATCAATGGATACGTTGACTCGGCGCTCGTCATTGGCCTTTGCATTTGGTGCAGTGGCCACGCATTTAGCATTCGCCCAGGAAGTTCCCGGTAAGGCGTCACACCCGCCACCACCGCTGAAGGGGCTTGCGCGCAAGGGGTATGCGTCCACGCCGATTGGCCAGATTCATTACCGCATCGTAACACCAGCCAAAGACACCGGCAAAACGCCGGTCGTTCTTTTCCATCCCAATCCATTCTCGAGCCTCTATTTCGTTTACATGCTGGAAGAATTGGGCCGCGACCGTGTTGCCATTGCGTTTGATACGCCGGGCTATGGCGAGTCTGACAAACCCAAAGCACCGCTCAGTATGGAAGACTTAACTGGTGGCATGGCCGCAGCTCTTGAAGGCTTGGGCTACGGGGATAAAGGCAAAGGCAAGGTCGATGTGTCGGGCTATCACACGGGTGCTTATGTCGCGACTGAGCTTACCGCCATGCGCCCTGATCTGGTGCGCCGCGCCGTGCTGGTTGGCGTGCCCTTCTGGGAGGGCGAGGAACTGGCCAAGCAGCGCGCACGGTTGCTGGTCAACAAACCCCTGACCGAAGAGCCCGAACACGTGCTCAAGGAATGGAAAGAGTGGGTGACCAATCGCAACCCCAACATTCCATTGCAGCGAGCCTACGACGTGTTTGTCGAGTCATTACGTTCGGGCAGCGACATTTGGTGGGCCTATAACGCGGTGCTGAACTATGACGCACGCGCCCGTTATCAAACAATCACCCAGCCCGTTTTGTTGCTCAATACAGCCGGCGGTCTTGCGCCATTCACGCGCAACATCTTGCCATTGTTGAAGAAAGGCAAATTGATCGAGGCCCCCGAGCTGACCAACGGCATTTGGGATGTGGGTGCCGATGTGCTGGGCCGCTATTTCCGCGACTACCTTGATAAGCCTGCTTAGAGCAAGCGCCGCTTTATCGGAATCAGTCGGCTCGCTCTAACTATATGTTGGAGCATCGCTTTTGCCGAAAACCGGAAGGCCACTTTTCGGCGCGATGCTCTAAACTATGGACTGGCATTGTGTTTGTCGTGCCCTCCTCTAGACTTGATGGGCTTTAACGCCAGCAGGGGAGTTTGATATGGCCACCAGTGTCTACAAAGTCATCGAACTGATCGGCACCAGCACAGAGTCGTGGGAAAAAGCCGCAGCGGCCGCGATTGTGCGCGCTGGAAAATCGTTACGTGAATTGCGCGTCGCAGAAGTGACCACGCTCGATATGACCATCGACAAAGGCAAGGTTGCGACTTACCGCGCCAAGGTGAAGGTCTCGTTCAAGTACGAGGGAAAATAAACCTTACGCCTCAGACTTAAGTCATCGCGTAAGGTTTGGGTTGGGTCTGTTGTGTGACCAGCGGTAAGGTGGTGCCATCGGGGTCGAAGAACTTGCAGGTGTCTTCGGGCCGTAGGTTGATGACGACGTTATAAAGCATCTCGGCACTTTGATCAGGTGTCAGCACACCCTTGTCGTTGTTGTTTTTGGTTTTAACCCAGCCCGGATGACATGCGGCGGCAATCACACCTTTGTCTTTCAGCGCAATGCCAACTTGAAACATCACTTGGCTGACGGCTGATTTGGTCGCACGGTACCCCACAAAGCCGTAATTGGGCTTTGATCCCATGCGGCTTGAAATTGTCATCATCACCTTACGCTGTGATCGAATCACATGCGGGGCAAACGCCTCGCACATGCGCATCGGGCCTTTGGTGTTGATGGCAAAGTGCTTATCCCACAGCTCATAGTCCGTTTGGCCGAACACCAAATCGCTTTGCACGGTCAGGCCTGCCACATTAAACAACACGTCGATGGGCTCAGTTTTTACACTTTCGGCAACATCGGCGATATTCTTGGCATTCGTAATGTCGAGTTCAAACACGCGCACCCGGCCTTTGGAATTTTCTGCGAATTCATTAAACGCGGGCGTGCGGTCGTGCGGCAAGCAGGTGGCAAACACCCGCCAGCCTTCATTGAAGAACTTCTTGGTCAGCGCAAAGCCAACATGGCCCGCTGCACCCGTGATCAGAACAGTCTCCATTATTTTAGTACTCCGGCTGCTTTCCAGGCGTAAATACCGTCGGTGCGGCCATCGACAGTGAAAGACTGCGTGGTATCACCGGCTAAACGGTAATGATGCACGCACAGTTCGCGGTTCGAGCGTAATTTGTGCCAGGCCGTGCAAATTGCATTGCCCTTGATGGTCCAGGCGCCTTCTTCGTCGAGCGTGCCCTGGTCCCACTTCACATGCGCGCTCCCATTGGGTCGCCACACAACATTGCCGGTGAGCTTATTGTTAAAGCGTGTCCAGGTCGCATAACGGCCCTTCTTGGTGAACTCTTTCAACTCGGCTTCGGTCATGGGCTCAGCGCCGGGCTGAAATAACTCAAGCCATTGCCCCGACCCTGGTGAGCGCACAGCCAGTGCCCGCACAGCACCATAGGGGGCCAGGCGCACAATTTGCACATCGCTTGGCATATCGCCCTTCGCGGCCACAATGCGCTCGCGCACCGCCATCACATCAGCCACCGGAATGCGCACTGTCATGATGCCAAGGTTGGGCGGATTTGCTTTTGACGTGAAATCATAGCCAGTGGCGTTGGTGAACTGCCGCGCGCCGAGGGACTGTTCGTGCTTGTCGCGAAATTTGATGTTGGCCTGGAAGCCGTCGGTCAACCCGACAACGTTATGCGGCAGGCCATACACGTTTGGACCCGCTGGTTCGGCACTTTTGAGCTCGCGCATACCTCCCAAAGCGCCAAAGCCCAGGACCTTGGTATAGAATTCGTTCCACGCATTGATGTCGGTGACGATCTGGTAACCTACCTCAATATGGCTGGCACCCTCAAAGTTGGGCCAGCCGGTCATGGGCCGTGACATGCGCTGTTGAAATGACAGCACCACATCATCAGGCCCGACCATCATCATGGTCTTGCCTTTTACATTATTGGGTCGCTCATAGGTTGAGGCTATATTGTTGGCAAACCATCCGTGTGCGCGCAAGCCAACCTCGGCCGAATCGAGATCGCGGAAGAAAAGGTTGAAATTGAAAATGCCGCCGGTATCCCACCAACGGCCACCCGGGCGGATGAGTTCTTTTTTATCGGTCTTGATTTCAGCTAAGCGGATAAAGCCGTATTTTGACTCGACATTGCCGATCAATACTTGATCAATAGGGGTTTCGGTATCGAGGCCCCACAACCGCGCAACCGAGGCGTCAGCTTTGCCCTGGTCGAAGATTTTCCACTTCATGACATTGATGAAGGTCGGCAGCGTGCGCTTCATATCCGAAACACTGATCACGAATTCTTGGATCTGATTGCCCTGCGACACGTCAATCGGGAACTCTGGCTTATCCTGGGCCAATACCGCTGAGCTTGTCAGCGCAGCCACCAGCACTGCGATGTGTTTCATTGTGTGCCTCACCCTTGCTGTCCCAAGTATCAGCCTGGGCAGTGATCAGCGCAAACAAAAAGGCAAGAGTGCGATGACCTCAGTCATGGTTTTGGCTATAGAGAGTTGGCGCAGGTGTGGCAGATTTGCTATGCCATTTTAAATCACGCCTTCGCGCGCGGGGACGAAGTAACTATGCCAGGCTTAAACCGATGATTGCTGCGCCACGGCAATTTCTTGTCGACCTGTTCCGACATGGGCTGGCGGCAGTCGACCCGCGCCGTATCCTCAATGGGTACTGGCCGAAACGCCCCACTGGTAAGCTGATTGTTGTGGGAGCAGGCAAGGCTGCTGCAGCAATGGCGCAGGCTGCCGAGGATCACTACGGCAAAGACATTTCCGGTCTGGTGGTCACGCGCGAGGGCTACGGGCTGCCAACCCGCAGCATCGAAGTCATCGAAGCTGCACACCCCGTCCCTGATCAACGCAGTGTCGATGCCGCCGATCGCATTATGGCTTTGGCGAAGGATGCAGGTCCAAAAGACACCGTCTTATGCCTATGGTCGGGCGGGGCTTCTGCGCTGATGGTCGCGCCTGCGTCTGGAATCACATTTTCTGAAAAACAAGCCGTCAATGCGGCGCTGTTGAAGAGTGGAGCGACGATCCGAGAGATCAATTGTGTTCGCAAGCACCTTTCCGCGATCAAAGGCGGGCGGCTCGCTGAGCTGTGTACGCCCGCCCAAGTGATCTCGCTGATTATTTCTGATGTCGTGGGCGATGATCTCAGCATTATTGCCTCTGGCCCAACCGTCGCAGACCCAACAACATGTAAAGCCGCATTGGCGATCTTGCAGAAATACGCCATTCCGTTCAGCCCCGAAATTCAACACAACTTGTTGGCAGGTCTATGGGAAAGCCCCAAGCTGGTCGAACGCAGTGTCCAAAACATAATTGTTTCCAGACCTAAGGATATTTTTCGCGCAGCTCAAGCCAAGGCCACGAAGTTAGGTTTGTCATGTCTGGATCTGGGTGATGCGTTCGAAGGCGATGTCGCACGTATGGTTGCGGCCCATGCCCAACGTATTCGAGGTGTTCTCGTCGGGCGCGAACAAATCAGGCGGCCGTGTGTGGTTTTCTCTGGCGGTGAAGTTGTGGTGAAGGTGACCGGTGAAGGCCAGGGTGGCCCAAATACTGAATTCATATTGGCGTTGGCGCGCGAATTGAACGGTCTTGAGAATGTTTACGCCATAGCATGTGACAGCGATGGTACTGATGGTGTGGGTGGCCATGCTGGCGCCATTATCTCGCCCGATACACTGTCACGGGCTGCAGAATTGCTGCTAGATCCAGTCGAGGCGCAAACCACCAACAATACTGCGCCTTTTTTCGAAGCCCTGGGTGATCTGGTCGTGACGGGCCCTACCTTTACCAACGTCAATGATTTTAGGGCCATTCTGATCCTTTAACGGAGCTGCCCTGGCCGCATCTGGCGAACGAGGGCATTGGAACTGCTTTGCGTTGGCGGGATTTAAGTTAGAATTGCCGCGCGCCAGGACGGGGACCTTAAGATGGCCGAGAAAAAATCAGATATCATGATTTCGCGCGCAGCCAATGCGCTGCGTAAAGCTGCCGCACTTGACCGAACGCGCCGCGCCGAGCTCACCAGCATCGCTGATTATCTGGAAAGTATGGTCTACGAGGATGAGCTACGACCAGCGCCACTTAAGTTTGATGATGTCGCCAAGCAAGATGGCATCACCGTCACGCGTGAGGTGCAGAAAATGATGAAACCATTCAAAGTGCGTCTGGTGCGTTAACCCTTTTACATCCGAGTCTGCGCGCCCATATGGACACACACGGTTTGCAAAATGATCTCGGGGGCATGAACCTGAGTTCGATCAGGGGCTTCCTTGAGTCGTTTCATGACCCAGCGCTCATCGTTGATCAGTCTGACCAGGCGGTCATGGCCAATCGTGCCGCGTTACGTTTTCTGGGCCGCCCGGTTGAGCAGGTTGAGGGCAAGCCCCTGGACGGTGTCTTTAGTATCTATCTTGAACGCGTACGCCGCAAAGGTGGGGCCAATGGCCTCATCCGGCTTGAGCAGTATTTTGAGGGTGCGTGGTATGTGCTGCAAGTGTTTGACTTGCTTGGACCAGATGGTCGCACGCCAACACCTTACAGAGTGATGTCGGCCACTGACGTCAGCGAACGCAAACGGCGTGAGTTCGACTTCCTCGAAATTGCGGCAGGTCTTGAAGAAGCCACACGCATCGCCCAAATGGGCACGTTCAAGATTATCTGGGCAAACTTGCAAATCGACTGGTCACCGCACAATTACACACTGCACGGTGTCAGCCACGATACTTTCCAGCCTGGTGGGCAAGCCTATCTGGTCTTGGTTCACCCTGATGACCGCGCGTATGTCAATCGGCGTGGAACTGCACTCGCGCGTGGTGAAGCGGCGGCCAATGTTGAGTATCGTATTGTTCGCCCTGATGGCGCTGTGCGCTGGGTCAGAATGGACGGGCGAGTCTTATTTGATTCAAGTGGCAACGGATATGCCAGCTTTGGGACCATCCAAGACATCACAGATGCTAAACATCGTGAAGAAGAGTTGCGCGAGCTACTGCGCCGCAATGCAATTTTATATGAAGCGCTTGAGGCTTCGCCCAATGGCGTGGCAGTGTTCGTCAGCGTACAAGAAGGGTTTGAAGCGCTCTACGTCAACGCTGCCTTTGAGCGTCTCACGCAACACAACAGTTTTTCTTTAAACCCAGCGAGCATCCGTACATTGATCCCGGATTCTGAGGTTGAAAGCTGGAGCCGCATCGCAACCGCGATCGACCACTCTCAGGGTGGAGATTTTGACGTGATCTGCCGCCGTCGCGACGGCACAGAGTTCCCTGCCAAAATCGAATTAGCGCCGGTGCATGATCACCCTCAGCAAGCAGCGAGCGCGTTTGTGGTTAACTTACGTGACCTGACCATCGAAAAACAACGCGCTGCCGCGCTCTTGCAATCGCAAAAGATGGAAGCTCTCGGACAGCTTTCAGGCGGCGTTGCACATGAGATTAATAATTTACTGCAACCTGTGATCGCGTTGTCAGATCTGGGAACCAGCGTGCTTGAGAAGAATCCCGAAAAGGCGCGCCAGTATTTCGATGTCATCGGCAACAGTGGCCGGAAGGCGCGCGAAGTCGTGCGCCAAGTGCTCACGTTTGCCAGGCGCGATTCACCGCAATTGTCATCGTTGAACCTGGTGCCGCTGGTGACGGATGCCGTCGATTTGGCGGCCAAGGGGCTGCCTGCCCAAATTGAGGTGGTCAGCGATATTCAGCTTGAGACAGCAATGGCGCTGGTAAGTGCCACGCAGGTTTCTCAGGTTGTCTTGAACCTTGTGCGCAATGCATCCGATGCGATGAACGGCACGGGCCGCATTGCCATTGGTTTGAAGCATCTCAACATCGAGCAAAGCGCCATGCCCGGCGAACTTCACGCTGGGCCTTGGATTAAGCTCACAGTCCAGGATCAAGGCTGCGGCATCGATTCAGTCACGCTCGCGCGTGTATTCGAGCCGTTTTTTACGACCAAACCCGTGGGCCGGGGGACCGGGCTTGGTTTGTCGGTCGTCTATTCCATTGTTGAGGGCTGGGGTGGGGTCATCAATATTGAAAGCAAAGTTGATCAGGGAACGATCGTAGTGATATACATTCCTGAACAAGTATAAGGCCGTTCGTTCACGGTCGGGGATGACTATGGCTCATATTTTACTCGTCGAGGATTCACCCGAAGTCAGTTTGTCGGTTCGCGAAATTCTGGCGTCAGCGGGTCACTCGGTCGAAGACGCTGGAAACGGCAAGCAGGCTCTTGAACGATTGAAGGGCGGAAAGTTCGACGCCATCGTTTCCGATATTTGGATGCCAGAAATGGACGGCATCGCCTTCTTGAAAGAGATCCGCGGGACTGGAAACAAGGTTCCCGTCGTCGTGATTTCTGGCGGAGCACCCAACGCACCACTTACCTATACCGCGCCGATGGCTGCCACCTTCGGTGCAAATGTGGTGCTTTATAAGCCATTCGAGAAAGAAGAATTGTTAAGCGCGCTTTCGTCGGTGCTTTAGGCCAAGGCCCAGATTAGGCCTTCAAAAGTTGGCGCAGAATTTTTTCCATATTAATGGCCAAGGACCAGCGCTCGTCATCTGACAGCGTTTCAAGCGCCCGGCTCAGTTCCTGGAGCGGATCGTTTTTGAGCACGGCCGTGCCCTCATCGGTCAGCGCCAAACGGTGCATGCGCCGGTCTTGTTTGTCGGCCACGCGGCGCAGATGTCCTTTACGCACAAGTGCCGCCACAGTTTGCGACGCAGTTCCTTTGGTCGTGCCTTGGAACTGTGCAAAGCCAGTCACGGTTTGGCGTTCGTGCGTTGTCTCGTCGAAATATCGCAAGGCTGCCCATTGCGCAGGGTTAAGGCCCGGCGTGTAGCCTAAATTATAAGCTGCCTTGCCAACCTGCTCGATAAGGCGTGCCAAGCCACGCGTTGATTCTTTGGTATCGCTACGCACGTATGGAAAAACCCTGCGAATATAGAAAATATAGAAACGTGATGACGTCAGATTGCAACCGTAGTGAGCATAAGATGATATCAAAAAGCGTTTAATTGCAACTTTTACTAACACAGGCGGACTGGCAAGAGGGAGCGTCACGCGCGGATTCGAAGCTGTGGATTATTTCTCGCCCCTAGATTTAGCCAAGTCTACCCGGTAAAGCTTTTTCCATATGTCGCCCCCTTCGTGTGCTGGACGCTCTGCCGCCATGTCGCTTTACCGTCTTGCCTGGCCGCTGCTCGCCGCGCTTGAGCCTGAAATGGCACATCGCGCGGCATTGCTTGCGCTCAAGACCGGTTTGGCGGGCCTTTTTCATCGCCCGGGCCCTGCCATTCCATCATTACGCACCCAGGTGTGGGGTCGGGCTTTCCCGAACCCTGTGGGTCTGGCAGCCGGATTTGATAAAAACGCTTTGGTGGTGCGTGAGGTTGCCGCCCTCGGATTCGGCTTTGTCGAGGTTGGCGGGGTCACGCCATTGCCGCAACCAGGTAACCCCCGGCCTCGGCTGTTCAGGCTCATGGATGATCGGGCCATCATTAATCGCTTGGGCTTTAACAGCGAGGGCCTTGTGGCAGTGAGCGCCCGCCTCGCCGCCTTGCGCGCAGGGAGTCCAGCGCCGATCGTTGGGGTGAATCTGGGTAAGAACAAAGACTCACCCGATGCGGCAGCCGATTATGTTGCCAGCGTTTGTGCATTGGCGCCCTTATCGGATTTCCTGGTGATTAATGTTTCATCCCCCAACACGCCGGGTTTACGGGCATTGCAAAGTGTTGATTCTTTGGTTGCCCTCACACGCGCAGTGAGGGCCGCGCGGCACAAGACAGGCAGTACCACGCCGTTGTTATTCAAAATTGCGCCTGATCTGGATATCGCCGATATCACTGATATTTGCCGGGTTGCCATGACCGAGCAGATGGACGGCATTGTGGTGTGCAATACCACCGTGGTGCGCCCCGAAAGCTTGCGCTCACCTCACCGGGCTGAAACGGGGGGCCTGAGTGGTGCGCCGCTGTTCGAAGTCTCGACACAGTTGCTGCGTGAAGTTTATGCCCTCACCGAAGGCAAGTTACCTCTGATCGGGGTTGGAGGAATCTCCACGGCAGCGCAGGCCTACGCAAAAATTCGGGCCGGGGCATCGCTGGTGCAGCTCTATACCGCTTTGGTGTTTGAGGGGCCGGGACTTATCACCCAAATCACCACAGGGTTGGATGAACTTTTAAAGCGCGATGGCTTTACATCCATTATGCAGGCGGTGGGTGCTGATCACCGCGCGCCGGGTCAACGCTAATCAAATGCTTCACCTCAAGACCTTGCGCGAAATTGTTGATCGCTATGATGGATTTATTCTTGATTTGTGGGGCTTGATCCACGATGGGCAAACGCCTTATCCGCCCGCGAAGGCGACATTAGCGGCGCTGCAAGCGGCGGGCAAAAAAACCTTACTGCTCTCCAATGCCCCGCGCCGGGCTTATGCGCTTGTTGAAGCCATGACGGGCATGGGTATTGAACGCTCTTTATATGGCGAAGTGCTGTCGTCGGGCGAAGCCACACGTGATGCGTTGGTATCGCGTGATGATGCGTTCTTCAAAACGCTGGGCCGCAAAGTATATCACCTCGGACCGGCGCGTGACCGCAGCGTGTTTGATGATACCGGCCTTGAAATCGTCGATACCGTTGCGGCAGCACAGTTCATCGTCAATACCGGCCCCAGCGAACTCACCCATCACGTCGCCGACTATCAAGGCGTGCTTGATGCAGGAATCGCTGGGCACTTACCCATGGTGTGCGCTAACCCCGACATCGTGGTGTTGCGGGCGGGCAAGCCTGTGGTGTGCGCGGGCGCGATTGCTGAACACTATAAATCGCAAGGCGGGCAGGTGGTTTATCGCGGCAAGCCTGACCCTGCGATTTATGCCCTTGCAGCGCGCATGCTGGGCGTGAGCGATTCGCGCCGGGTTGTGGTGGTCGGGGACGCGCTTGAAACCGATGTGAAGGGCGCCAATGCGGCTGGCTTTGATTCGATTTGGTGCACCGGTGGCATTCATGCCGCAGCACTGGACTGCGCTTATGGCGTGGCGGCTGATCCTGCCCGCGCCGAGAAAGTGGCGGCTGAATCTGGGCACATCCCAACCGCAACGATCCCAGGATTTACATATTAAAGTGATTTAGCCGTTCTCGGGCGAGAACTGCTCCATCAAAATCCGCTCACTGAGATTCATTTCTGGATCAAACAGCAGGCAGATTTTTGTCGCACGGTCTTCCGAGACTGTCACCTGCACCACATCGCGAACTTCATCACGATCAGCCACCGCGCTCACAGGGCGTTTGCTCGCCTCAAGCACATCAAAGCGCACGCTTGCTGTATGGGGCAGAATCGCGCCGCGCCATCGGCGCGGGCGAAACGCGCTAATGGGCGTGAGTGCGAGAATGTTGGAATCAAGCGGCAAGACGGGCCCGTGGACCGACAGATTATAAGCCGTGCTGCCAGCAGTGGTGCATACCAGCGCGCCGTCACACACCAACTCGCTCAAGCGCTCGCGTCCGTCGATGGCAATGCGCAACCGTGCGGCTTGGCGGGTTTGGCGCAGCATCGAAACCTCGTTGATCGCCAGTGCGATGTGTTTGGTGCCATCGCTGGTGATGGCTTCCATCCGCAAGGGATGCAGGCGAACTTCTTGCGCGCGTTCTAATCGT
>JANLSL010000467.1:0-5058 GCA_031362385.1 Alphaproteobacteria bacterium
GCAGCCGCTGCTGAAGTCGTTCTTGCCCCGGGTCGTGCCTTGGGTAAGACAAAGCCCGATCAAACCGCCTCACTACGTGGGCCGACGTTTGATCTGACAACCGGGCGCGGCAACGTCGATGCATATCTCAAGCTAACGTCCAACCTGGATATGAAATCTACGCATTATGGCTGGATCGACGGGTATGTGATGGGCGTGGCGCCTGGCGGCGCAGTCAGGGATATTTGCGGCTTCCGCGGAATCGGCTGCAATCGACTTCTTCCTTACGAGGGCCCTGAATACGGATACCGTCGCGTGCTGCGCGAGATCGTATTCTACACTGATCTCAAGACGGGTGAAATTCTTGAGGAAATGGAGAACCCGTTCACAGGCGAAAAGGTTCGCGTGGTGCCGGTCGCTAACAATCCGTTTAATGCAGTGTTCAAGGAAGTGTGGCCGGATCCGCCCTCTTACGGCGGGCTCAATACCGAAAAACGCAAACCCCGGCCGTTCCTGCTCAATTGGCAAATGATCGGCGGCAAGCTGATGATGGAATTACACGTCCATCTCTACTACCCCAATGCGCTCGATCCGAAGGTTTGGGCGCGTGAAAGTTCTGGCCCGATGAATCGAGTCACCGAAACCTTTAATTACTCGTTGTCGCTCGAAGACCTGCAGAATCCCGAGTTGACGACCATAGAGAGTACCGGCGTTTGGGGGCGGGTGACCCCCTGGCTGCCGTGGATGCTGATGGGGCAGGCCGAAGGCCATTGTCTCTATAACTGCAATTTTGCATCCGTGAAGCGCCCCGAGGACATGCCCGATCAACGCATTGTCGAGCATATTGCGAAGAAGTATCCAAAATTCCTCGACGCGCCGACGGAATGGGAAGAACCATCGCTGTCCTCATTAGAATGGTATGCTCGCGAACAGAAGCCTGCATCGCCCCGCAGCTCAAGTTGATTGTACTGCCGAGTATTCCAATGAAGGGTATTGTCAGAGTAACCGTTGTTACTCCGACAGAGAGTACGCGTGATGAATACCGGCGAGGTGGGCGCGGGAGATGATGTCGCCGCAGGACAGGGTTTTCGGTGTGCGCACTCAAGGGTAAAAGTCCTGGGTTACTGCAGCCTGATCGAGATCTAGGCCCGATTTATGTGATGCCTCAAGTCATGGGCTTTGTATTAGGTTGTGCGCGAAATGAAGTAAAGTGCGAACACGATATCCCAATTTATGGTGTAAGAGTTTTGTATGTTCGCTGACGATTCGATCACGACTATTGCAATCATCGTGCTGGCGTATGGCGTTGCTGGCCTGTTGAAGGGCGCGTTGGGGCTGGGCTTCACCACGGCGTGTTTGCCTATTCTGGTCCTTGCGTTGGGCCATAAGGAATCATTGGCGCTGGTGATCATTCCCTCGATTCTGAGCAATATCATGCTGATGCGCGAGGCGGGGCAGTACAAAGCCACAGCGAAAGCTTTTTGGCCGTTGTATGTGGCCGTGGTGCCAGGTGTGATCGGCGGGGTGATGTTGTTGAATGCCCTGGATGCGGCCATTCCCACCATTGTGCTGGGCGCAGTGATGTTGGCCTATTGCCTTTTCTCGCTGGTGCGCCCGCAGTTTCGTCTCAGCGATGCAACCGCGCGCCGCTTGTTGGTGCCAATGGGCGTGGTCAATGGGCTGGTCAATGGGTTCACCGGGTCGCAAGTGATGCCGATGGTACCGTTCCTGATGGCGACCAGCATCGAAGCGCCAAAATTCGTGCAAGCCGTGAATATGGTGTTCACGATCTCAAGCGTGGTGATGTTCTTTGGCCTATCGCAAGCCGGGTTGTTTTCGCTGGAAGAGTTTTGGGTGTCAGTCGTCGGTGCGGGAATTGTTTACGTTGGCGTGGCTGTTGGCACGCGCGTCCGTTCACGTCTGTCTGAGGCTACCTATCGTCAGGCCGTGTTGATCTTTTTGGCAGGCCTGGGCGCTTCGTTGATTGTGCGAACGGTGTGGTGAAGCCAGCGCAAGCAGCTTACGACTTCGCCGATTGCCGCCCCCGCCAGACAATCAGCCCTACGAAACCAATGTAACTGAGTGTCATCCAACAGAACTCGTGCATACCCCAGCGTTCAACGCCGATGCGCGCCAGTTGTTCAAACATAATGAACGCCACAGTGAAGATGATTGATGTGAGCGTGGCGATGATTTTCCAGGTGATGGATTTGGCCATCCCCCGCACGCCTAAATACCAATACACGGCAATAAAAAGCACCGTGTAGAGGTTAATCAGAATCAACCAAAAAGGGGCCCGCAGAAAATAGTGGTTCACCCAAAATGCACCGGCCCCTATAAAAGTAATCAGGGCGTACTTCCATTCCGGCAAGGTGACGCGCAAGGCGCGCTCCCACATCAGCACCAGGAATATGTAAACCGTCCAGGTGCCAAACAGCAGTTCGTAGAACTCAACTTTCCCGGCCCAGGTTGGTTCGATTGCAGGCATCATGTGGTGCGGCTCCGACTTGCTCGTGATGTATCGGCTACCAAAGCTGGGATCAGCCGCCCCGGACAAGGTCTTGTTTATGGGCCACCGTAAGGCGGTCGGGCAGGTGGCGAATGTCATCGGCCAGGCCCGTGCCTGAAATTTCGTCCAGGCTGGCATGGATGGCCATGGCAACGTGGGTGCGGCTGCGCAGGCCCATTACGTAGCTGCGCCGTGTGCCGACGCGGCGGCGGAATGTGCCTAGAGCCTGGGCAAGTTCCGCATCGGTGTTGAGCGTATCGGCTTTGGGCTCGGCACCAATGGAAATGTGGTCCAGCGACAGGATTTTGTCATTCAACGTGCCCAGCTCTGTCAGGAAGGCCACATCTTTCACCCGGCCCCGGAACACTTCGCGCACGTCGATGAGTGTTTGCACATTTGTTGTGGGCGGCACGTTGACCAGTTCAATACGCATATGCATCAGGCGTTCTTTTTGGGGCAGGGCGGCCAGGGCACGTAAGAACACCGCACCTAATTGGCGGGTCATCACCGTAAATGGAACCGGCAATACATATGTCGCGCGCAAGCCCCGGTGTGTGAGCGTGGTGAAATCGGCAAAGGCGGCCTTGGCTAAGTCAATAATCGTAGCGTCATTCAGCCGGGCTTGAACATCAGCCGGGGCATTGGGGCCAAACACCGGGTCGCCGGTATCGGTAAACGCGCGCATGGCAAAACTGGCGTAGCTTTCAATTTCAGCCACCCACAAGGGGCGATACACCACCGAGAGGCGCGGAAACAATGACGCCTGCGAGGCCGAGGCGGCCGTGGTCATGGCTTTGGGTTTGGCTTTGTTTTTGTCCAACTCGGCGACGGATCGGCGCGCATCTTTTGCGGCCAGCAGCAGGCGTGAGCGTTTGACCGCGGTTTTCATGGCCTCGACATTAAATGTGCCGTCGGCGTTCATGGCGGTCGATAAATCCACCTTGGCGGTTTGCGGCAGGGGCGGTTCCTTCTCCTCAAAGCGCGCCCCCACCAGCTTTTCACCCAGAACGCGCGCAATTTCATCGGCGCGCTGTTCGGCCTCAACCTCTTTCAACAGTGGCATCAGCAACAGCCAGGTGTCTTCATCTTGCGGGATATACAGATTGCCCTTGCCGATCATGCGGCCAATGGTGGTTTCGGCCATCATGATGACGCGGGGCTGGTAGCGCAGCCAGCCATCGCCGAGTTCCGATCGCAAATGAGAAAGTGTCAGCACCTGCACCCGACCACTGGCGCGGGTTTCGGTATCGTGCACCAGCGTACCCAACGTCAATGAAATGTCATCACCCCACATGGTAGGGCGCACATCATCAGGCTGGAACTGCAAGGTGTCATCGCCGGGGGACGCAGGGGTGCTAGCGCCTGGGCTGGCGCTCAGTGGGGTGCTGGCACCTCCACCCATCAGGCGCGAAAGCCAGTCGGTTATTTTAGACATTGTGGTCCGTTACGCAGCATGGCGAATTCTTGACAGCGTTTGCAGCACTTTGGAACTGTTGATTTATGGGGGTTCATCCGGTATGTATATACCATTGGGATATACGAGGTTCACCATGGCCCGCTCAACTGTTTTTACAACCAACCGTACGCAAGCTGTGCGGTTGCCGAAGCCTGTCGCGTTTCCCGAAGGTGTTGACCATGTTGATATTGTTTCGATCGGCCAAAGCCGAGTGTTGACGCCAATCGGCAAGCGTTGGGATGACTTTTTTCTGAATGGCCCGCGCGCTTCGGCTGACTTTATGACCAAACGCAAGCGCCTTAAACCTGAGGACCGCGAGCCGCTGTGATGTTGCAGTATTTGTTAGATACGAACATTTGCATCTACGTGATCAAAAAACAGCCGCCAGGTTTGCGTGAGAAATTCAACGATCTGGCCGAGAGCTTGTGCATCTCAAGCATTACATTGGCTGAGCTATGGTTTGGTGCGCAGAAATCTGCCCGGCGACTGGAAAATATGAAAGTTGTTGAACAGTTTGGCGCGCGCCTTGAGGTTTTGCCTTTTGGGGCCAAGGCCGCAATGCATTACGGCCAACTTCGGGCAGATTTAGAACGCCTCGGGAAACCCTGTAGCGCCAACGATATGTTGATTGGGGCGCACGCCCGCAGCGAGGGGCTTATTGTCGTCACAAATAATATGCGTGAATTCAAACATATGCTGGGCGTGCGGGTTGAGAATTGGGTTTAGGGTTAGTGTTGAGAAATTCAGCGTTTTAATGCTTTATGGAATATGTTCAGATTATCAACCGCCATCGTCATTTCAGGTTGTATGAGTATGCACGCCAAAGTCACGCCGCAAATTATTCAGTCGTACAATGAAGTCGGCGCGGTGCGTGTACCGGGTGCGGTATCAGCGCAGTGGGTGAGGGACATGGCCCATGAAATTGATTCTATCATCGCAGGTCTTCGCGCCGGAACCAGCAAGCTTGGCACATCTGATTACGGCGGTGCGGTTCAGTTTGAAGATCACGGTGGATATGTGCGTCTGGTTAATGTCTATCGGTATGCGCCCACCATGCGCGCCCTTGTGGAACAGTCAGACTGTGCTGAAATTGTTGCTGATGTCATCGGCTCTG
>JANLSL010000496.1:0-7329 GCA_031362385.1 Alphaproteobacteria bacterium
TGCAGTACGTGCGGCCACGTCACGGCAAACGATTTGTCCGTTTAGCACAACGGCGTCAGTAGCCTGTTGAACACGGCTCACGTTGGGAACGCCAAGCGACGTAGTGCTACCCGACACTTTAGAATACTGCGCGTAACCATCTACGCTGACGGTGCGATCAAAGGCTCGGAATTTACCGTTAAATCCAGGTGTCAACTTCCATAAATCACGTGAGGCGTCGACGTTTCGGTTGCCGAACTCTGTCCAAAATTTACCGACCTGCGCTGTCGAGCCTTGTGTGAATGTCTTGCCTGCCGCAAGCCATTCGGCACGCAGTTGAGTGGCTGTGGTCGTGGTGCCAGCCATAAATGCATTATCACCACGCAAAACGACGGGCATGGTCCCGCCACCAGCAGCACCTGAAAACGCAGGCTGGAAGCCGCCGCCACCTTTGCCTTTACCGTAGATGCCGTCGAACGTGAGATTCCAGTCATCGCTGAGGCTATAGTCTGCATAAGTGCGGATGACAGTTCTATCAAACTCGCCTTGGAGGGTATTGTAGATTGCACCGTAAATCAGCGATGGGTCTTGGCAATCGGGCTGCACTGTTGCCGTGGAACATGCTGCTGAGAGGCGAACAATGCTGAGGCCGTTGTCGCGGATATCGCGGGTAACAGAGCGCGCTGTTCCCAACGCCCCACCGATCAACTGGAATGTTGCAAAGGGCGATGTATTTGAGCGCGACGTGGGATCAAGAATGGGTTGGGGCGTCAGGCGGTTATCGCGTCGAATCCCGCGTGCGAACGCGCTCCGGTCAGTTTGCAGAATGCTGTCTTGGCTGGCGTATTCGCCGCCGATCAAAACATTCAGTTTGTCATCAAAGAATCGATGACCCCAATTGAAGCCGGCCTGAATTTCATTTCCGTCGCCGCGCTGCGATATGCCGGACTGAAGGTCAACTTCCAGACCTTCTTGGTTCTTCTTCATGATAAAATTGACAACCCCGGCGATGGCTTCTGACCCATACACTGCCGATGCGCCGCCAGCGATGGTCTCGATGCGGTCAACCATCAGGGATGGGACAATGTTTAAGTCGACGGCTGGCGAGGATGCGTCGGTGTAGGGGAGGCGGCGACCGTCCATCAGCACCAGTGTCCGCGTCGGTCCAAGCCCGCGAATGTCGGCGCGCGTTTGACCGGCGAGGAAAAGGGTGGAACTGGCGTTTTGGTTGTTGGTTGCCGGGTTGATGATGGACTGGTCGAGCAAGATTTCGCCGAGTGACGTACTGCCGGACTCGCGAATCGATTCCGCCGTCACAATCGAGATGGGCTGCGCCGAGGTAAAGCTATCGCGGATAATGCGTGAACCGGTGACCACAATTTCTTCGAGCTTGGCCGACTTCTCAGGCTGCTGAGTTTGAGCAACCGAGAGCGTTGGCAGCAAGGTGATGAAAGCTGCCGATGTCAGAAGGACATGCGATAGCTGGAAGCGAATTGGATTGTTCATAAATGCCCCTATAAAGCGCAGCGCCCATTTTGACTTGGGATTCATTTTGCAATTGTATTGGAACAAATGTCGATTTGTCATCATTTGTTCATTTTATGAGCCCTGCTCAAATTTTGCTTATTTTTTACAGGGGCATTGTGGATTTTGAGGGTTTTAAGCCTTCAGCGCCTATAAGACAGCCTGGACTGGTACCGGCTTGGTTCCGAGTTCCGTATCGTTTTTCTAGGAACAAGCTGCGGGACATGGGTTGCGGTGCGTACAGTGCGTATGGGCGCTGGGCTGGTAAATATGGACTGGGATATCGCGGTTGCGGGCTTGGTCATGAAGGGTGGGCTCACCCTCGATAACTGAGCTTGTCGGATTTGTTCTTAAGTCCGCGCAGCTTGCGACCAGCATACCCAAATAGACGACTAAAACTTTTGGTCTGCTGAGCGCCTTCGTGTTGAGTGCCGCTTTCAAGGCGATTGCCCTAAATTTAAATTCACGAATGCAGGGCGTTGACGCATCTGATCAAAGTAACCTGAAATCGCGGGCAAGGTAGGCCGATCAATCGGTGTGAGGAACCATCGGTTCAATGACAGCCCCAATACAATGTCGGCAACGGTGAACACGTCGCCGCAAACAAAGGCTTTCGTTTTTTCAAGCTGCCTATTTAAAATGATCACGTGCTCGGTCCAGCTTTTGATCGACGCAGCAATCTTTTCAGGGTCTTGATACGCTGGGTTCTTGCGCACCACCGCAGAAAAGGCATAGCGCCATGCAGTGTTGAACTCAGTGGCTTGCCAATCCATCCACATCTCAACTGTTGCGCGTTCAACGGCTGTGCTGGGGAGCAAGTCCAGCCGCTCATGTTTGGTCACCAGATATCGAATGATCGTATTTGATTCGCGCAACACCACGGCGTCGTCAACGATCACAGGCACAAGGCCGTTCGGGTTGAGGGCAAGAAACGCTGGGTCGTGCGTCGAGCGGAACGCGGCACCCCAGTCTTCGCGCTCATAGGGCACACCGATTTCCTCGCACGTCCACAATACCTTGCGCACGTTGATCGATGCCGCATGACCTAAGATTTTAAGCATTTCCTGATGTTTTCCAGAATTCGCCCAAGCTCAATTAACCTATCTATTGGCGTGGCGCTTGACCATTCCCCAAACGGTTCAACCAGTTGTGAAGACATCAACCCACCCATTGGGCTATGCTACGCGGGTAAAGCACGGTCCTATCTCAATCCAAAGGAGCACCCCATGAAAAAATTGCTGATCAGCGCTTTGTTGTCCACGGCACTTGCCATCCCCGCGTTTGCTGCCCTCAAAATGGGTGATAAGGCCCCTGATTTTTCCGCCAAGGCCTCATTGGCGGGTAAGGAATTTAGCTTCTCGCTGAAAGATGCTCTGAAGAAGGGCCCGGTGGTGGTGTACTTCTACCCCTCGGCCTACACTCAAGGCTGCAACATTCAGGCCCACACGTTTGCCGAAGAAAAAGACAAGTTTGATGCGGCAGGTGCCACGATTATTGGTGTGTCACAAGACAGCATCGCGCGCTTGAATATGTTCTCGGCCGACCCTGAGTATTGTGCCGGCAAATTCGCCGTGGCCTCCGATGCTGATGGAGCCATTGCCAATTCATATAACCTGACTTCGCGCGAAGGTAAGGCCGGTATGAAGGATTCGAAAGGCAATGACATCGACCATGCCTTCACCGAGCGCACCACTTTCGTCATTGGCAAAGACAACAAAATTATGGCCACGCTGTCATCGGCTGACGATAAAATCACGCCCGCTGATCACGTGGAAAAATCCCTGGCTATCGTGCGGGGCATGAAGAAATAAAAAGTTCTTAAGCTGAAACGCGAAAGCCGGAGGCGAAAACCTCCGGCTTTTTTTATCGGTATGCTGCATCTGCGAAGCATCGCGCAGCTATGGTATATACCGGCATGATACTCACCTGCAATTCACCTGCTACGGCAGGTGGTGCAGGTGGTTGCACCTGCGAACGCTTTAAGCGTTCGCCGCTTTCTTTTTGGCGGCGGGGGCTGCTGCTTCTTGGTTCTGCGGGTCGCGCAGCACGTAACCACGGCCCCAAACGGTTTCGATGTAGTTCTCACCGGCTGTCGCAGTCGTGAGCTTCTTGCGGAGCTTGCAGATGAACACATCAATGATCTTCAGCTCAGGCTCGTCCATGCCGCCGTAGAGGTGGTTCAGGAACTGCTCTTTGGTCAGCGTTGTGCCTTTGCGCAACGCCAACAATTCAAGGATGCCAAATTCTTTGCCGGTCAGATGAAGCGGTTGGCCTTCAACTTCGGCCACGCGCGCCTCAAGGTTCACACTCAGCTTACCCACATGGACTTGCGGTTGGGCGTGGCCCTTTGAGCGGCGCACGATGGCTTGTACGCGCGCCACAAGCTCTTCACGATTAAACGGCTTGGTCAGGTAGTCATCAGCGCCCAGGCCAAAGCCTTGGACCTTTTTATCGGGCTGCGTCAGGCCTGAGAGGATCAGCACTGGTGTGACGATCTTGGCATTGCGAAGCTGGCGAATGACGTCCATGCCATCCATGTCGGGCAGCATCAGGTCGAGGATGATGAGGTCGTATTCATAAACCTTACCAAGGTCGAGACCGTCCTCGCCCAGGTCAGTGGCGTCCACCACCCACTCTTCTTTTTTAAGCATGGCCGTGATGGCTTGGGCTGTGGACTTGTCGTCCTCAACCAATAGGATGCGCATGATCTAGTGTCCCTCGTTAGATCGCCCCACTAAATAGTGTCCAAAAGGTTAACACAGCGACTCGCAAAATCCTAATATTTCCTGCGGAGTCGCTCAAAATGGCCGCTAAGGCCCCGTCCTGTATGCATATTTCTCAGCCGCTTTACGCCATATTAAGGTGAAACGGCGACCCTCGGGCCAAGACCATTGGTGGTTTTGGGCGGTTGCTCAGGCCTGAACGAGGGGCATCCCGTGCCGGTTAACATTTCCAGCATCCTGAATGAGTTGGACCGCATGGCCACACACCATGTGTACGGCAGTGTCGCAGCCGTTCAGGGCCTGCTGATTGAAGTCGCGGGCGTCCAGAACAACCTTTCCGTCGGCGACCGCTGCAACATCCATGCCCGCGATGGGCGCATCGTGGTGTGCGAGGTAATTGGCTTTCGCGATAGCCGCGCGCTTGTCATGCCTTACGGCCCGCTCGAGGGCATCGGCATTGGCTGCCGTGCCGATATTGCCGAAGCAGCACCAGCCGTATTCCCGGACGAAACTTGGTTAGGGCGCGTGGTCAATGCCATGGGCAAGCCAATCGATGACTTGGGCATTTTGGGTTCAGGCCCCGAGGCCTATCCGGTGAAAAGTGCGCCACCACCCGCGCACACCCGAAAACGGGTCGGTGGTAAAATCGATCTTGGTGTGCGCGCCGTAAATACCTTCACCACCTGTTGTCATGGCCAACGCATGGGTATTTTTGCGGGCTCTGGCGTGGGCAAATCAACCATTCTTGCCATGATGGCACGTTATACCTCAGCCGATGTGACAGTCGTGGGCCTGGTGGGCGAGCGCGGCCGTGAAGCACGCGAGTTTATTGAAGACGACTTAGGCCCCGAAGGTTTGGCACGCAGCGTTGTGATTGTGTCGACATCCGACGAGCCGCCATTGATGCGTCGTCAAGCGGCTTATGTGACGATGGCGGTGGCTGAGTATTTCCGCGATCAAGGCAAAAACGTTCTTTGTCTGATGGATAGTGTAACGCGGTTTGCGATGGCGCAACGCGAGATTAGTCTCTCGGCGGGCGAGCCGCCTGCCAGTAAAGGATATACCCCCAGCGTTTTTGCCGAATTGCCCAAGCTGCTGGAGCGTGCTGGTCCGGGGCCAAAAAAGAAGGGCAACATCACCGGTTTGTTCACCGTGTTGGTGGAAGGCGATGACCATAACGAGCCGATCTCAGATGCCGTACGCGGTATCCTCGATGGTCACGTTGTGTTGGACCGCGCGATTGCCGAGCGTGGTCGGTATCCGGCGCTCAATGTGTTGCGCTCCATCTCGCGCACGATGCCTGGCTGTAACACCGAAGATCAAAATGGAATCGTCTTCAAGGCCCGCAAAATAATTTCGGCATATGAAGATATGGCCGAGTTGATTCGGTTGGGTGCCTATCGACGTGGATCCAACCCAGAAGTCGACGAAGCCATGTACTACTATCCGCGTATTGAAGAATTCATGCGTCAGAACAAAGGCGATCATACCGATTTAGATGGCTGCTACCGTCTTTTGACTGAGGTGTTGCAACCCCCACCGGTTCAACCCGTCGAAGCACCAGCGCCTGCGCGGGGTGCGGCTGCGCAACAACCCCGCCCGGTACCACTGCCGACCCTGCGACCGGGTAGTGGCGTTAAGCCGCAGACCATCTCTGCGCCACGCTAAGTAATTCATGGCCAAGAAAACGCTCCATACCCTGATTCGGGTTCGCAAGTGGGAAGTCGACGAGAAGCAACGCGCCCTTGGCCTGTTGTTGCGCGATGAAGAGAAAATCTTAGAGTTTCAAGCGGCTTTGGTGCGCGAGTTGGCCGAAGAAAAAGCCCTGGTGAGCCAGATCCCTGGCAATGAGCGCACAACCTTTGAGCCCTACGTTCGCCGTTGGGCGCAGCGGCGCGATAACCTGGCCTCGGTTCTGATTCTCCTGCGCCAGAAAATCGAAGGGGCGCGTGAAGAACTTGCGGAAGCTTACCGGCGACTCAAGACTTTCGAGATCACGCAAGACCAGCGTGATGTCACGGAAGAAAAAGAAGAAAACCGGGTTGAGCAGATGACCCTCGACGAGATGGGCCTAGAGTTGTACCGGCGCAAAGAAAGCGTATCTGCGCCCTAGTTGTGAGCTTTCAATAGGTTGTCCATCCGGCCCTGACCGGAGAGGCTGAGGTTGTCGAGACTTCAGCTTTCTCACGGAGGACCGGATGAACGTCCATAAGAATGCCCGCCTGACGCCCTATAGTCGAGCCGAACTGGCACGGCGAATTTTACAAGAAAATCAATTGCCTGGGGCTGTCGCTGCGGCCTTTGGGGTCAGTGCGAAGACGGTGAAGAAGTGGGTCGCGCGCGTCCAGACGGAGGGGACAGCGGGCTTAGTGGATCGTTCTTCACGCCCGCGCAAACTGCGCTGTCCCACGCCGCCCAGTGTGGTCATGCGGATCGGCGCGCTACGCCGCCTGCGCTTCACCGCCAAGCTGATCGCCAAGGAGACGGGCGTCTCAGCGGCCACCGTCAGCCGGGTGTTGAAGCGTGTAGGCCTCAGCCGCATGCGGGATCTTGAACCTGCCGCGCCCGTGCGCCGCTATCAGCGCGAGCACCCCGGCGAGTTGATCCATATCGACATCAAGAAACTTGGCCGCTTTGAGCGCGTCGGCCACCGCATCACCGGCGACCGCAAGGGCCAGAGCAACAGCCGCGGGGTTGGCTGGGAGTTCGTCCACGTTTGTATTGATGACGCCTCGCGCATCGCCTTTACCCAGATCAAGCCCAACGAGAAGGCGCGCAGCGCAATTGCCTTCCTCAAAGCCGCCGTCGCTTATTACGAGAGCTTGGGCATCAAGGTCGAGCGCGTCATGACCGACAATGGATCGTGCTATAAGTCTCATGCCTTCGCGCGGGCCTGCAAACGCTTAAGCCTCAAGCATCTCCGCACCAAACCCTACACCCCCAAAACCAATGGCAAGGCCGAACGCTTCATCCAAACTGCACTCCGGGAGTGGGCCTATGCCCAGGCCTATGACACGTCAGATCAACGCGCCGACGAAATGCCGATCTGGTTGCACAGATACAACTGGCATCGACCTCACGGCGGGATAAACTCGCAAACACC
>JANLSL010000569.1:0-1530 GCA_031362385.1 Alphaproteobacteria bacterium
ACTTTTACCGCGCGTCAGCCAGGCAATGCGCGCACCGTGTTGGGTGTTAGCTATAATCTTTTCCACCAGCCACGGCGTTACGGTTTCAACACGGTCGGCGAGGATGTTGTAGATAAAGATTGTGAACTCCCATTGTTTGGGCGGGACCAAATCTTTATCGCGCACTGACAAATCCGTGATCACAATCCCGGGGCTTAAGTACCCCACACGTACGGGGCTATTCTTGGTTTCAGCAATCAAGGCTTTAGTGAAGTGGGTGATGGCGTGTTTGGTAGCACCATAAAGACTCATACCTTTTTGTTTGGCCCCGTTTGAACCAAAACCTTCGAAATTATAAATATCTCCTCCACCTTGCGCCGTCATGCCATTCAATGCGACATGGCTGCCGTTCATGGTGCCAACCAAATTAGTGCGTGGCACAGCATCAACCTCGTCTTGCATTAAGTCGCCGATCGGAAAGCGTGAGTTCGACATTCCGGCATTATTAATCCAAATATCGACGCGCCCGAAAGCAGCCACGGCGCTGTCCCACAGGCTTTGCACTTGGGCGTAGTCTGTCACATCGCATGTGACGCCAATGGTAGCGTCACCACCGCCGAGCTCAGTCAGTGCGGCGTCGACGGCGGGCCTGCCGCGGCCTGAGACCACAACCCGGTGGCCGCGCTTGAGGAACTCACGTGCCAAACCCCTGCCGATACCGCGTGTCGATCCGGTGACGACAATGACTTTGCTGCTCATGCTATGCCCCGTAAAACCGCTGATAAGATAACAAGCATGAACGTCTACCCCAGTGACTTTCAATTGCGGTACTATAGTCCAGCATTGCCCGCGTGTCGGCCCCTGTATGAACTGGAAAACCCATGAGCAACGTTGTCATTACCGGCTCTACCAAAGGCATTGGCTTTGGCTATGCCCGGGAATTCCTCAAGCGCGGACATAGCGTGTGTATATCAGGGCGCAATGCCACCGAGGTCGCCCAGGCAGTTGAAACACTTGCCAGGCAAGCCCAAGGCGGGGCCCGCGTTATTGGCGTGCCCAGCGACGTGTCGGTCATTTCTCAGGTGCAGAAGGTATGGGACAAAGCTACCGCAGATTTCGGCAAGGTCTATATCTGGATTAACAACGCAGGCTTCGCTCGTACCGGCGTAACTCTGGCACAGCTTACACCCGCTGAAATGAAAACTATGGTCGAATCAAACGTGATTGGCACCATCAATGGAACCCAAGTGGCCGTGCGTGGCATGAAGGCGCAAGGGTCGGGTGCTCTTTTTAATACGTTGGGGGGAGGCTCCGATGGCCGTGTGCTGCCGGGGATGATCGGATACGGCACGACTAAGCGCGCGATTCGGTATTTCACGGACGCGCTGGTGAAAGAGCAAAAAGGCGGGCCCATTAAAGTGGGCATGATCAGCCCTGGCGTGAACATCAGCGAGGGGATGATCCGCGAAATGAATGCGCTGTCGCCAACCGAGCGCAAAAAAGCCATGTGGATTATGAATGTGCTGGGCGATCATGTCGAAACCACCACCC
>JANLSL010000561.1:0-2059 GCA_031362385.1 Alphaproteobacteria bacterium
GCCAGCTATCCCAGCACCATCATCGTGCAAAATACCACCACCACCGACACCACCGCGACCCTGGAAGCTTTCGATGCCACCACAGGCCTCAGCGTTGGCACCTATAGCGGTGTGGTGCGGGCAGGGGGTGTGTGGGCCTTCAGCCAAGCAGAGTTCGCCGCCAACGTTGGTTTCACGCCAGGACCAGCGCAATACCATTTGAACTATGTTTTGAATCCTGAGTTTAAAGGCACCGCGCAGCATGTTGTGCGGTTGGCCAATACCGCGCAGTCAACCAACCTGACCGAAACCTGCGCACTTCCGACCACAGCTAACGACGGAATGCCCGCTCCACAATTGCCCGCGTCTTCGTTCGCCTATACCGACGCGGCGCGTCATTTGCCCACTTATTATACCAATCCAAGCGTGGGCGGTTCGGTTGCAGCGGCGGACAACACGCCTACATCCAATGCGATCACCGATGCCGGTGCGACGCTGGGCCGCGTGTTGTTTTATGACAAGCGCTTGTCGATCAACAACACCATCTCGTGTGCCAGTTGCCACCAGCAGGCGCGTGGCTTTGGTGATACCAACCGTTTCAGCACTGGGTTTGCGGGTGGTAAAACCACGCGCCATTCCATGGGGCTGAGCAATGCGCGCTTTTATCAAAACGGGCGCTTCTTTTGGGATGAGCGCGCGGCGACTTTGGAAGATCAAGTTCTGCAACCAATCCAAAATGAAGTCGAGATGGGCATGACGCTGGCACGCCTCACGTCCAAAATTGCTGCAACTGATTTTTATCAAACTCTTTTCAAAGCTGCTTTTGGAACAGCTGATGTCACCAGTGATCGGATATCTAAAGCACTCGCGCAATTCGTGCGTTCGCTCACCTCGTTCCAATCAAAGTACGATGTTGCTCTGGCCGGAGGCCCACAAGCTGTAAACAATACGTTCTCTCAACAAGAAGTGTTGGGACTACAGTTATTTGGCGGCCCCCTGGCTGGTGGTCCTGGCCAGGGCAACGTTCCACCGGCAGGTTGCGCACGCTGCCACCAAGACACCGCACAAATTGCTTCGCAGGCCCGCAACAATGGGCTTGATGCCACCAACGCCGCTGATGCCGGTGCGGGGGGCGGGCGGTTTAAGGTGCCGTCGTTGCGCAACATCGCGGTGCGCGGGGCCTTCATGCACGATGGCAGATTCTCAACGCTGGCGCAGGTGGTCGAGTTTTATAACTCAGGCGTACAAGCCAACCCCAACCGGGACCGCGCCTTGCGTGACCGCAACGGCAACCCCCAACGCCTCAATCTGAATCAAACTCAGAAAGATGCGCTGGTGGCATATTTGAATACGCTGACCGACCAGACGTTCCTGACGGACCCTAAGTTTGGTAATCCGTTCCAGAACTAAAGTCCCAGAACTAAAAAGGTACGGCCAAACGCGTATGGGTTGATCTAGAATGATGCCGGGCGCGTTTGACGACATGAGGGTGGGATTTTTGAGTGCCAAAGAAACCAATGCGTTGCCGCCA
Source organism: Alphaproteobacteria bacterium (assembly GCA_031362385.1). Classification (GTDB taxonomy): domain Bacteria; phylum Pseudomonadota; class Alphaproteobacteria; order Rhodospirillales; family Rhodospirillaceae. Next base: position 1,511 of record JANLSL010000561.1, read on the forward strand.
CAAATTTTGGTGGTCGATGACGCCCGCGATATTCGCGAGCCGCTGGTGCGCTACCTGCAACTGGCGGGCTTGCGCGCAGTCGCTGCTGCCGATGCGATTGACGCGCGTAAGGTTCTGAAAACCGCGATGGTTGATTTGATGGTGCTCGACATCATGATGCCGGGTGAAGACGGCCTGAGCTTGTGCCGCGAGTTACGCGCAATCTCGAAAATTCCGATTATCCTGCTGACCGCGCTGGGCGAAGAAACGGACCGCGTTGTCGGCCTGGAAGTGGGGGCAGATGATTATGTCACCAAACCTTTTAGCCCGCGCGAATTGGTGGCGCGCATTAAAGCCGTGCTGCGGCGTGCTGCTTCGTCCGAGCCCGCGGGCGATGCATACGATACTGCCTATTGTTTTGCAGGTTGGCGGTTTGTGAAGTCGCGGCGCGAACTGCGCGACCCCAAAAAAGTGGTGGTCTCACTCTCGACCACCGAGCTTGATTTGTTGGCGGTCTTTGTGGCCCATCCCCAAACCATCCTGACGCGCGCGCGGCTGCTGGAAATGGCA
>JANLSL010000574.1:0-5447 GCA_031362385.1 Alphaproteobacteria bacterium
CCGCGCGGCCCACAGCGCATCAAAATCCTCGTGGACGATGGCATCGATCTTGTATTTCGGCAGCGCTTTGCCCGTGAAGCGCGCCATCCAGAATATGTCACCGACGTATAAATGATTAAGCGTTCCGTGGATCGATTTAAAGAACGCGCCCATATTTTTTTTGCGCTGATCGTCGGAAATTTTAGCGCATCCAGAATAAATATTATCGTTCATCCAGGAATTGTAGCGCGCGAATGTTTGGAAAATCTGAGGGCTCATGGACGACTCCGAGAAACTTGGGTTTGTCTAACTATTTAGTCCGAGGGGGGGTGTGTGATGTCTCATTGTGCATATGATACATTTTGGCATACTAACAGGGCGATAGGAGTTCACCAAAATGAACATCGAAGACGCCACCCAGGTTTATTTAGCCACTGTCACGCCAGAAGCGCTTGCTGCGGCGAAGGCATACACGACCGGGGGTTACTGGATTAATCTGTGGTCACTCGTGGTGCTCGCACTGGCGGTGTTGATTTTGGTGCGGTGGGGAATTCTTGTCAAAATCCGTGACCACATTCAACGCAACGGTTTAAAGCCTTTACGCGTGGCATTTATCGTCAGTGCTTGTTTCATTGGTATTGATTGGGCGCTGGAATTGCCGTGGGTAATCTATTCGGGTTGGTACCGTGAGATGTCATACGGGCTCTCGAAGCAGCCTTTTGCCGATTGGGTGATGCAAAATGTAACCAGTGCGGCTGTGACCATCGTGATGGGCGGGCTGTTTTTTCTTGGCCTCTATGCGTTGATTCGCCGCACCGGGCGGCGCTGGTGGATGTGGGGTAGCCTGTTCGCTGCCGCATCGTTTGTTGTGGCGTTGTTGATTTCGCCGGTTCTTATTGAGCCATTATTCAACGACTATACGCCCATTGCCGAGGGCCCGGTGAAAGACGCTATTGTGGCACTGGCCAAAGATAGCAATGTACCGACGGATCGCATTTTTGTTTACGATGGCTCGCGTCAGCGCGCCATTCTCACGGCCAATGTTTCAGGGATTGGTGGAACGATGCGCATCGCGGTGTCTGACGTTGCCCTGAAAGAAGCAACATTGCCTGAGGTGCGCGCAGTTGTTGCCCACGAAATCGGCCATTATGTCAGCGGGGACATTTTCAAGCTCATCGCCACACTCTCTGTGTTAGCGTTAGCTGGGTTTTATGTCATCGAGCGCCATTTTATGCGCGTTGCATCGTGGTTCGGGGCCAAGACAATCGACGGCGTTGGCGATCCGGCGGGCGTAGCGATTTTCACCTTTTGTATAAGTGCCTGGTTGGCGCTGTGTCAGCCGATCAGCAACTCGGTCACGCGGCTTTTCGAAGCAGGTGCCGATGCATACTCGCTGCAAACCGCCAAAGAACCTGATGGTCTGGCCACGGCGCTATTAAGAACGGTTGAATATCGCGATCCGACCCCAGCACCGTGGGCAGAAGTTCTATTTTATAATCATCCCTCGATTGAACGTCGGATCAGGGCGGCTATGACGTGGAAAGCAGCTCATCTGCCGCCTGACCCGGTTGCGGACCCGGCCACTTCAAACGCACCGTAAGCGCGATCACCAGCAGCACACAATTCGCGATACCCATCAGGACAAACGGGGCCGAAGGCTGCCAGGTGTCGAACAAATATCCGCCCAGCTTGCCTGCAAACAAGATTCCAATTGAGCCGCACACGCCGAATACACCAATCACAGCGCCGCGCCCGTCCTTGGGTGCTTCCTGACCAATCAGTGCTTGCGCCGCAAGCACAGCGTTAACCTCGCCCATGCCTAAGATCACCGCAGCCGGATACATGGCCGGGCTGGTGGGGTCGGGTAGAATACCGGCAATCAGATAGCCGGCACCCGCAAGTGCCATGGCCATGCATAAAGATGTAACGCGGTTGATCTTGTCGCACAGAATTCCCACGACTGGCGCCCACACAAGTGCAGCCAGTTGAACGATGCCGAAAAACTTACCACCCACAGCCAGGGCATCGGCGCTATCCATGCCCTTAGCGATTCCAACCTGGACCAACCACAGCGACAAGAATGTCGAGACGGTTGATAAATCTCCGCGCGAGACTATCGCCGCGACATAAGACAGTGCAATACGCGGGTTCTCGGCGGCTTTTAGGCCCCGCTTGAGGATGGTCATAAATCCTTCGCGGGTTGTGAGGGTAGAGGGCACGCCGCCTTTCAGGCCGACGCGCAAAACGCCTGCGTTGAAAAAGCACACACCGGCAAAGATCCACATTGCGGTTTGACCGGCCTCCGCCGCGCTCATGCCCCCTGCGGCAAGTTTTTGCGGCAGCTTTGACAGCGTGAATACAATTAGTATGACGCCGATGGCTTGCAAGAAGCCCATGACGCCTACCAACTTTCCGCGGTCGCGCTCTTGCGGGTAATCGGCTTGCACGGTGGCCAACATAGATGTGACCCCGACAATGCCCAGCGCGAATACCATGCGGTAAATAATCAGTTGCGTGGTGGTGGTCGCAAGTGGGTAGAGGACATACCCCACGCTCAACATCATAAACCCGAAAACGAACACTGGCCGACGGCCCAGTTTGTCGGAGAGTACACCGGCCACGCCGATCAGCGAGAGAACCACTAGCTCGCCGAAGAATACTAAATTGCCTGCCAGCTGGCCTTGCTGATCGGGTGGGACATTGAGGATTTCAGTGAAAATATAGGGCTGAACGAATGAGAGAAACACTGACGACGCAATGGAAAAGAACGACGCATAGAGCAGTGTGGCCCCGTTCCAATAGCTAATGCCGGGTGACAAATGCACCGGGCCAATCTTCGCGGTGAGCGGATGTTGTGTTGCCATGATGTCTCCCAAAAGCAGGGCGAGCTTAAGGGCGATTATGATAATCTTGTTACGCTCAACCTGCGCGCGCCCGCTGATTGGTCGCTTAGCCTGCTGCTTGCTGCTGTGCCGCTAAAACCACGCGCGCGGCAGGAATATGCACGGTTACCATTGTGCCGGTGCCGTGGGCGCTGGACAGCACCAACGTACCACCGTGCAGTTTGACAATTTCTTGCGCAATATGCAGGCCTATACCTGCGCCTTGAAGTTGTTGCCGCTCTGCCTCCTCACTGCGCACGAACGGTTTGAGCATGTCTTTTATTTCATCAGCAGGAATGCCAATACCAGTGTCGCCAACCAGAAACGACAATCCAGAATCTGCACTGCGCCTGACTTCAAGGCGGATGCGCCCGCCCGGAGGTGTAAACTTCACCGCGTTCGAAATCAGATTGACCAGCACTTGGCATATTTTGCGCGCGTCGATGTAAATCGCCGGGGTGTCGTCTTGCACATGCACATCTAATGTCAGTTGTGCTTTATCGATAGAGTTTCTGGTCAGAGTGACAGCCTGGTCAACGACGGCCTTGGCATGGACGATGCTTTCTTGAAGTGTGGTGCGTCCGGCCTCGATTTTTGAGAGATCAAGAATATCATCAATCAATGACACCAGATGGCGTCCGCTATCGACTATCGCTTTGGCGAATTCCAGATACTGCGGATTTCCAACCGGCCCTTTAAACTGTTGCTGGATAATTTCAGCAAAACCGTTGATGGCATTCAAAGGCGTGCGCAGTTCATGACTCATGTTTGCCAAAAAGCGTGACTTGGCCCGATTGGCCGCATCAGCCTGGTAGGCCAGTTCGGCATTCTCGAGGCGTAGGGCAACGCTCGCCACGAAGCTCTTATGCGCCTGGCGTCCAGAAATGAACAAGAAGCTGAGATAAATAAAAGTGTAGGTAGCGAGCGCGTGGTCAAATGCGCCTCCGCGCATCACGATCACAAGCCAAGACGGGCCTATGCTAAAGAGCAGGAAGGCGGTCATCGCCGGCGGGATCGTGTACAACATCAAGTAGCCACCCGCCGACATGCCAGCGATTACTGTGCAAATAATCACTTGCAGGCCGAGTGTCGGCTGTTGGTACATCAGCCCGCCGGCAAACACGCCCCACAGAATGCCAAACCCGGCGGCCCACGCTGTGATCCGCGTGATGGTCCGATTGCTGACTTTGCTTGGCCTCCTCCGACCACGGTTACGGAACCAAGCATAAAGCTGCCAGACGGCACCAGCGTAAAACAAGGCCAGAGCGCTCGTCAGAAAAACGCGATTCACCTCCGGCCAACTTACGACGGCAAGAACTGTGACATTGATCGCATGTGCAACCGCTGCCACAGGCTGGTGCCGCGCCATGGTGAGCAGCCGTTCGATATTGACGGCATTGGTAAGGTCATCGGCGGTAGCTGGAAGCAAGCCGTTGTCCATGTGCGTATCAATTGTTATGGGACGAAACCTCTTCGCCTAAGGGTAGAAGCCTAGACGTGCACCCCGCGCGCCTCAACACATAATTTGGTTACCGTTGGGGTTGGGCGTTGGCTCAAACCCGCGTTCCGCCAACCGTCAGGTCCTCAATGCGCAACGACGGCTGGCCAACCCCAACCGGAACACCTTGGCCTTCTTTGCCGCAGGTTCCAATACCGGGATCGAGTTGTAAGTCATTGCCGATCATGCTGATTTTCTTCATCACCTCTGGGCCGCTACCAATCAAGGTGGCACCCTTTACGGCTGGGCCAATTTTACCTTTCTCGATCACGTAGGCCTCGGTGGCGGTAAACGTAAACTTGCCCGAGGTGATGTCGACCTGGCCGCCGCCAAAGTTAACGGCATAAATGCCCTTCTTTACCGAAGCGATGATTTCGTCTTTGGTTTTGTCGCCAGCCAACATGAAAGTATTGGTCATCCGTGGCATCGGGTGATGCGCATGAGACTGACGTCGCCCGTTACCGGTCGGTTTCATTTTCATCAGCCGCGCGTTCATGCGGTCTTGTAAATAGCCGCGCAAAATTCCGTCCTCGATCAAAACCGTGCGCGAGGTGGGGGTGCCTTCGTCATCAATCGTCAACGAGCCCCGCCGGTCAGCGAACGTGCCGTCATCAACCACTGTCACACCTTTGGCTGCGACGCGTTTGCCAATCATATCTGAAAAGGCCGAGGTCTTTTTGCGATTGAAATCGCCCTCAAGGCCGTGGCCCACCGCTTCGTGCAACAACACGCCGGGCCAGCCGGGGCCGAGCACCACTGTCATCTCGCCGCCGGGTGCGTCGACTGATTCCAAATTCACCAACGCTTGGCGCAATGCTTCATCAACGGCTGCTTTCCAACTTTGCGGTTTGAGGAATTCACCGTAGGTCACGCGCCCGCCGCTGCCGTAGCTACCGCTTTCCATGCGCGTGCCATCGCCAACCACGATATTCACATTAAGCCGCACAAGGGGGCGAATATCCGAGGCCGATGCGCCATCACCGCGCATAATGTGCACTGCCTGCCACGACCCACCGATCGACACCGTCACTTGTTTCACGCGCGGATCGCGTTTGCGCGCATAGGCATCAATCGCCGCAAGTGTTTCC
>JANLSL010000562.1:0-3334 GCA_031362385.1 Alphaproteobacteria bacterium
CGTGTTTACTGCACATGGGCTTGGCATTCTCAAACGGTTTTCTCATGCCGCCGCCCTTGGAATCCTTTCACGACTATTGTATGCCCGGCACCTTCACATGATGAGATAAGGCTCTTTGTGTCGTCCCATTCGAATCGCTGCCAATATATTCTCGGCAGCTCCAGGAGAGGTGTCAGCATCGGCCTCAAACTTGCTAATTGAGGAGAATTTCCATGGTGGTCCGCGTTGCTCTTAATGGTTTTGGCCGTATCGGCCGCATGGTGTTCAGAGCTTTGATTGAATCAAAGCGCAGCGATATCGAAATCGTGGCGATTAACGATTTGGGCCCCGCAGAGTCGAATGCACATCTTCTGAAGTGGGACTCAGTCCATGGCCCGTTGCCGGCTGATGTGACGGTCGAGGGTGATATGCTCTCGGTTGCTGGCCGCAAGTTTAAAGTGCTGAAAGAGAAAGATCCCACCAAGTTGCCGTGGAAAGACTTGAACGTTGATATTGTAGCCGAGTGCACAGGTATATTTGCCGATAAAGACAAAGCCCAAGTTCACATCGGGGCTGGTGCCAAGCGTGTGTTGGTTTCTGCGCCATCGGCAGGGGCTGATCTCACGGTCGTTTAAGGCGTTAACCACCCCCAACTCACCACGACGCATATCATTTTGTCTAAAGCCACATGCACGACCCAATGTTTGGCCCCCGTAGCACCAGTGCTGCATAAAGCCTTCGGCGTGAAGCACGGTTACATGACCACAATCCATTCCTACACGGGCGATCAGCCCACCGTGGACACGCTGCATAAAGATCTGCACCGCGCGCGCGCCGCAGCTGTCAGCATGATTCCGACCTCGACGGGTGCGGCCAAGGCGGTTGGCGAAGTGCTGCCTGAACTGAAGGGCAAGCTCGACGGATCAGCCATCCGTGTCCCGACACCGAATGTATCGGTGGTCGACTTCAAATGCGTCTTGGCTCAAGAGGCAACCGATGCTGACATCAACAATGCCATGATGGCGGCAGCAAACGGCGAGTTGAAAGGTATTTTGGCAGTGAATAAATTGCCGCTGGTGTCGATTGATTTTAATCATAACCCACACAGTTCGATTTTCGACGCCACGCAAACCAAAGTTCTGGAAAAGAATTTTGTGCGTGTTTTAAGCTGGTACGATAACGAATGGGGCTTCTCGAACCGCATGCTCGACACACTGGCCGCTATGGGCAAATTGCTCTAAGTAAAGTTCAGATGCCGCAGTTCAGGACCATCGAAGAAGCTGAGGTTGCGGGCCAGCGCGTTCTGGTGCGTGCAGACCTCAATGTTCCGGCCAAAAACGGCGCGGTCACTGATGCCACCAGACTCGAACGTCTTGTTCCGACCATTACTGCGCTTACGGCTAAGGGCGCACGGGTTATTATCCTGTCGCATTTTGATCGCCCCAAAGGACAGCGTGTCCCCGAAATGTCGCTGAAGCCGGTGGCCGAAGCCTTAGCCAAGCTGGTTGGGGCCAAAGTTGCTTTTGCCACTGACTGCATTGGCCCAGACGCTTCAAGCGTTGTTGCGCACCTCAACAATGGCGACATCGCGGTTCTTGAAAACCTGCGGTATCACAAAGGCGAAGAAGCTAACGATCCTGTCTTTGTCAAAAAACTTGCGTCGCTTGGCGACATCTATGTCAACGACGCCTTTTCAGCCAGTCACCGGGCCCATGCATCGACTGAAGGTTTGGCGCGCGTGTTGCCAGCTTTTGCAGGGCTACAAATGCAAGCCGAACTTAATGCTTTGTCGGCGGCACTGGAGAGTCCCAAAAAGCCAGTGATGGCGATTGTCGGCGGGTCGAAAGTTTCAACAAAACTAGAGCTGCTCTCAAACCTCGTTAGCCGCGTCAATGTTTTGGTGATCGGCGGCGGCATGGCCAACACATTCTTGTATGCGCAGGGTGTTGATGTTGGCAACTCGCTATGTGAGCGCAATCTGGTTGAAACCGCGCGCGAGGTGTTGGCAAAAGCGTTGGCTGTCGGCTGCCAAGTCATCCTGCCGCAAGATGTCGTGATTGCTGATGCCTTAAAACCTGGCGTGTCCAGTGCGGTGGTTGGCATCGACAACATTCCTGCGCGTCAAATGATTCTTGATATTGGGCCTGCCAGTGCGCAAACCATCGAGAACGAAATGGCGTTATGTCAAACGCTGCTGTGGAATGGCCCGGTTGGCGCTTTTGAAACCAAGCCCTTTGATGAGGCAACGCTTAAGCTTGCCCATGCCGCTGCGGCGCTCACCAAAAAAGGGGTTCTGGTTTCAATCGCAGGCGGTGGCGATACCGTTGCGGCGTTGAACGCAGCAGGAGTTACGGTCGACTTCACTTACGTTTCAACGGCTGGCGGTGCATTCTTAGAGTGGATCGAGGGCAAGGAGCTGCCGGGTGTTGCAGCGCTTGCACCTCAAAACGCCTGAATCTTTATCCCATCGCCTGAAGTGCCATCCAGATCGCAAAGCCTATAAGCACAGCAGCAGAAGTTTTATTGATCAGTGCCAGGGCGCCCACCGAAATTTTACTGCGCAGCGCCGCGACACTTCCGCTTAAAAACAGCCACCAGGCCAACGACCCGACAAACGTACCAACGACCAGCGTGACGGCGCGCACTGCGACTGATCCGTCAGCTGTCGCTAGTCCTGCGCCCGCAAAAATTGCCGCAAACGATAAAATCGTCATGGGGTTTGTCAGCGTCAGGCCGCAGGTCGTGGCAAAGGCAATCCAAAGTGAAGGTGGCGTTATTGTTAGGCTTGCAAAATCGGGGGGGACGGGCTTTTGCCGCCATGTTTCCCAGGCAATCCATAACAGCACGGCGATACCAGCGAGGCGCAAATAACTTCCAGCGCTTTGCAAAATGAGGGTGACGGCGCTGATCCCAAACGCCCCAAGGGCCGCGTAGAGTGCGTCGGCGGTGGCGGCACCTAGGCCAGTCACAAATCCTGCGCTCATGCCGTGCGCCAAGGTTGTGCGCATACAAAGAATGCCAATAGGCCCGACGGGTGCTGCGATCGACACCCCGATCAGAAGGCCTTTGGTAAAGTCGGCAAGATATTCGAGCATTGAAAAACTAGACCAGGCCGCTGCGGCCCATCTGCGCGAATTTATCGCGACGGCGCGCGCGCAACTGGCCAGGGTCTACTTTGACGAGTTGATTCAAATGGGTCTCGATGGCGTCACGCACTGCGGTCACGGCCGCTTCCGGCGAGCGGTGCGCTCCGCCGATAGGTTCATGAATGATGCCATCAATGACACCCAGGCGCTCTAAATCTTGCGCGGTAATTTTCATCGCTTCAGCAGCTGTTTTTGATTGCTCGCCATCG
>JANLSL010000563.1:0-4789 GCA_031362385.1 Alphaproteobacteria bacterium
CTGCCGCGTGTTGGTGCAAAGTCATCAGCCGGCTTCACGCTGCGCGGCGCTGCGGGTGAGTTGATTGAGGTGGTGGGGGCGTGAGTAGATGGGGCATAAATCTATCTAGCAGAGCAGATAGCTTTAAAGGTTTAGGTGCGCAAACGCTGGATCAGAGAGGTCAAAACAATTTTCTTGGCCTGTCTTAATAAGGTGTACGTAACAAAAACGCTTACCTTCAAAGCCAAGCGTGGGGAAGGTAACTCTAAATACAAGTTCGCCAAAAAACATCACAAGAATCACAAAATTAGGAAAGTTGGCCCGGCATGTGATTCCATGTATGGGCTCGTATTTCCCCCGACTCAATCTTTCGATCGTGCAGATTTCATCTAAGTTTTCGCCAGATATCAAGCAGTGACGGATTTGTTGAAGCGGCAGTGTATCGGCATATATCGCGCTTCCAATATGGAGGGCGAGAAATTCGTACGCAATTTTGAGCAGCACAACGCTATGCATTAAGGAGTTTCGTGATAAGTCCAATTTGAGTTCGTGTATCGTCCATTTTACCGCCTCTATGTCGCGAGAAATTAATATACTCGCATTATCTGGTGCTGAATCAAATTTTGCGAGAGCTGCTGCTACTGCTTCTTCGCTGTGTTGCTGACGTACCAACATTTTACTTAAGCTTTTTCGACCAGCTTCTGTCGGCATGACCAATGACCCGTCACTTGCTTTATGCGCTTCGACTCGTGGAGCGCCGTCTTTCACGAATCCTGGGACTACTCCGCGCTCATCCTTAATAATGAGACGTTGTCCTTCCTCTATCTTTAAGGCTAGGTCTGGTATTTCATTGTATAAATGCTGAATGGCGATCCTAATGGCAGGGTCATTGCTTGCAGTTACATCAAATTTTGCTCCAAAGTTATCGTTGCACGGCTTGCATAAAAAATTCGACGTTAACTTGCCACCTATGGAATCTGGAATAATATGCTCGTGCGTCATCTGCTCGTCGCTCTTGAGGCATACTATGCACCGTGAATTGCTCCAGTGGATGTGCATCAAAAAATAAATCCCAAAGTCGAGTTTTAAATTCTACGTTACCCAGAGAATCTTTTCCTAGCGAGCGAACTTATCAAAGCCGTGAGGGTGTTAGTTATATCGCCAACTTTGGCGTCGTGAAAATACCAGGTGAGTCGCCTTCGGCACGCTCGCTCAGCCACTGCGGTAAATCATCGGCTCTGGCCACTTTGCGGGCGCGGTGGCGGATCATCAGTTTTCCGGTCAGGCCGTCCATACCCATGTCAGGCCCCCAGGGCACCACGCCCACCATAGCGCGCGAGGCAGGCGCGTTGGCACGTTTGGGGTTCATCACGTCTGCTAATTCTGATTCGTAAGCGCCCAATTCGGTGGCAGTGTAATCGCCCATGCTGGCCGCCCGGGTGAAGATGCGCTGTTGTTCTTCCGCTGTGCGGTACACCAGCATGTCGTCGGAGATGCTGATACGCCCGCCGAACACTGTGGGCGTGCCAATCACATAACGTTCAGCGGAGGGCGGGGCTAAATCACGTTCGGCGTTTTTTGCGCCGTTCAACCCTGGCGCAGTGACGCGCACCACCGGGCCCTTGGCACCGGGAAGGGCGTGTAATTTCACGTCGCGCCCCGTGATGTGGTTTTTCCACACGCCGTCTTTCACATTGCCGCCATCAACCGGGTAGGTGGAGGCCACGTAGTGTACCGTGAGACTGTCATCGGCCTCGATGCGAATTTTGTGAACGCTAATGCCTTCGCGTTTGAACAAAAATTCCGACACGCGCCCCTCAATAAGGGCGAACATATCAATCGCGTGATGCCAAATGGCGAGCCCGCCATTCACTGTTGCGCGCATTTTAGCATAGGCCCGTAACTGGTCACGCGGCGTGCTAAGGTCGAGTTTATTTTGCATACCGGCGGCGAAAGCCACGGGTGCTGCACCAATGCTTGCTGCTGCGGCAATGACGCTGCGGCGCGAAAGATGAAATTCAGGCATTGCGGTTCCTCCCTGGTTTGACGACAGTATGACGCAATGGGTCTCATTTTGAGAGTCTCAAACGGCACTGATGTGGCAACCATGAGCCAGAATGAGAGTATCGCAGGTGCGCATCAATCGCCCGAAAGCCCAGCCTACTCGGGGGTTGATGAGCTATGGCATGCCGAGAATTATATGAAGGGTTACAATGCGTCGGTCGTGGCGAAGCTGTCGCGGCATTTATTTCAGAAAAAAGTTCTTGAGTTTGGAGCGGGCATCGGAAGTTTTGCGCGACTGTGGGAGCTACAAAATCAATCGAAGCCCGAATGCCTTGAAATTGACCCCGTCTTGCGCGAAGTGTTGATCACGCGGGGCTTTGTGACCTATGCAAACTTAGGTGAGGTTCAGAATACTTATGAGGGCATATACACATCGAATGTGATTGAGCACATTGATGATGATGTGGCCACGTTGAAGCAATTATCGCAGCGCGTCATCCCTGGTGGGTATGTGGTGGTTTATGTGCCAGCGTTTATGTGCCTGTTTTCCGACCTTGATCGATCTGTGGGGCACTATCGGCGTTACGAACGCAAAGAACTCATGACTAAAATCAAAGCGGCCAACTTGAACATTGTCTCGTGGTCTTACGTCGACTCCGTTGGTTTTTTCGCGTCCCTCGCGGTGCGCATCTTTGGCTACAAAGGCAACTCACCACTGGGCAGCGCGCGTAGTTTCCAAATCTATGATCGGTTTGTATATCCCATCAGCCGCGTGCTCGACTTTCTGGGCTTACGTTTTTTATTCGGCAAAAACCTGCTGGTTATCGCGCGGAAGTAAATCCTCGCTGTTTTGCAAGCCCTTCATACAACTCGCGCATGTAAACAATCGGGGCCAGAGGTGCTTCGATATAGGATTTGAGTTTCCAGTCTTTGCCGTCATCAGCCATCAGCGCCACACCGCGTACTGAGCCACCAATCGGCACGTTGTCGGTCACCAGTTGCATCGTCCATTCCATCGTGAAGGCCACTTGTTGTTGGCCTTGTGAAACGGGTACGGCGGTCAGCGGTACATAAATAACCTGAACACCCCCTTTGCTGATTTTCGCAGTGCCTGCGAAATAACTGTCGAAGTCGGCCCAGGTGGTGATGAAATCTTTGCGCTCTTCGGGCAAGTACAAGGGGGCTGCTAAATCTTTCACCCAAAAGCTGCGCATTTTTGAGAAGTCACCACTGCGCCACACGGCTTCAAGTTCGGTGAATAATTTTTGGGTGCGGGCATCGACGGACATGGTGGGCTCCTTTGCAATGGCGTTGGTGATGAGTGCTGATGCGCTCACAGCAAGTGTTGTGCGGCGGCTAACGTGTGCGGAGGTCATGTCAGCACGATCACTTCAACAGTATCGCCGATCAATGCCTCTGGGGCAAAGGCTGCGCGAATGACCAACCCATCGCAGCGCGCAAGGCTTGAGACCATGCCGCTGTCTTGTTTCGGAAAGGGTGCCGCGATGAGAGTGCCCGTATCATCATATGAAAGCGCGCTGCGCAGATAGTCTTCGCGTTTGTCGTTGGCTTTGAGCGTGCAGCTCAGTTTGGCTTTCCGGGTTGGTGGTGCGGCACCGGGTAGCCCTTGCATTTTTTCGAGCGCGGGGCCTAAGAACAAAATTGCGCACACCATGGCCGAAACTGGATTTCCGGGCAGGCCAAAAAACGGTGTGCCCCTCAGGCTCCCAAATAAAAGTGGCTTCCCGGGGCGCATGGCGATTTTGTGGAAGGCGACGGTCAGGCCATTTTCGCCCAGCACTTTTGAAATCAAATCATGATCGCCGACCGAGACCCCGCCCGATGTGACCAGCATATCAAGATCGCGTGCAGCTTCAGCCATGGTTGTCAGTGACGACGCATCATCACGTGCAACGCCGAGGTGAACCGGTGTTGCGCCGTGTGCTGAAATGAATGCGCACAAGCCCGGCCCATTGGCAGACACAAGCTGGCCATGTTTCACATCATCGCCCGGCAACACCACTTCATCGCCGGTTGAGAGCACGCCAATGCGGGGGCGCTTGAACACTGGCACGTGGGCCAAGTTCATGGCCGCGAGCAGGCCCACATCCCGGTATGTCAGGCGGCGGGGCGCGGCTAGCACGGTTTGGCCGACTTTAAAGTCCTGGCCCATGGGGCGGATGTGGCGGCCTTTGGTAGCTGCTTGCGTGATAGTGACGGTGTCGGTGGTCGATGTCGTGTCTTCTTGAATGACCACTGCATCAGCGCCGTGGGATACATGTGCGCCAGTAAAAATGCGCGCCGCTTGGCCAGCACCGACACTGCCGCTCCACGGATGGCCAGCAGCAGACGTGCCAACGACTTTCAGGATTGCACCTGTTGCTGCATCACTCGCGCGCACCGCATAGCCATCCATCGCAGAAACATCAGCCCCTGGATGTGAAATGCGCGCAACTGCATCAACTGCAAGCACGCGGTTGAGAGTATCCATCACTGGCACATCTTCATGGCCGATGGGCGCGAGGGCCTCGATAATTTTTGCGCGGGCCTCAGTGACAGAGATCATAGCGAAATCCCCCTCTCCCCTTGGGGGAGAGGGCCGGGGTGAGGGGTGTTTTGAAAAGCAGCGCCGTGTTCACTTTGCCTCGAAGGTGCCAGATTTGCCGCCGGACTTTTTGACCAAGCGGATGTCTTTGATTGTCATGCCGCGATCGACCGACTTGCACATGTCGTAGACGGTTAAGGCTGCGGCGCTAACGGCAGTCAGCGCTTCCATTTCCACGCCGGTGGTGCCGGTCACTTTGCA
>JANLSL010000594.1:0-1680 GCA_031362385.1 Alphaproteobacteria bacterium
GTTTTTTCGACCTTCACCTTGGTGCCTTCGAGGCCTAAATTTTCGACGTTGCCGACAATCCCAACCGCTGAGATGACACGCTCGACAGTGATGTTCTCGGTTTTGCCGTCTTGCTCAATGGTGACGGTCACTTGGCCAGCGCCCTTTTTGAGGGCCTTCACGCCCGCTTTGGTTTTGATCACCATGCCTTGCTTTTCCAAGGCCTTGCGCAAGAAGGCTGACACATCGGCATCTTCCACCGGCACGATGCGGTCCATCACTTCGACGACAGTGACCTTTGATCCCATGGTTTGGAAAAAACTAGCAAACTCAATCCCAATGGCCCCCGAGCCAATCACGAGTAAGGATTTGGGAAACACTTTGGGCACCATGGCGTGGCGGTAGGTCCACACCAGTTCGCCGTCAGCTTCCATGCCCGGCAGCTCGCGTGCGCGGGCACCCGTGGCCAAAATGATGTGCTTGGCCGTCAGTTCAGCAACTGGCGTGTTGTCTTTGCTCACCGACAATTTGCGCAAACCACCCGCGACGCCGTTCAATTTACCTTGGCCCTCGAACACCGTGATTTTGTTTTTCTTCATCAGGCCTTTGACGCCACCGTTGAGTTGGCCCGCAACGGTGCGTGAGCGCTTCACAATGGCTTCTATATCAAAGCCCACATTGTCAGCCTTCAAGCCGTAATCTTTGGCGTGCTGCATGAGATGATAGATCTCAGACGTGCGCAGTAATGCCTTGGTCGGGATGCAGCCCCAGTTCAGGCAAATACCGCCTAAGTTTTCGCGCTCGACCACGGCGGCTTTCATGCCCAGTTGTGCAGCACGAATGGCTGCCACATAGCCGCCCGGCCCGCCGCCAACGACGATCACATCAAAATTAGTTTCGGTCATAGCGATGCCTTACAGCAGAACCGTGAGGGGTTCTTCGATGATGCCCTGGAACGCTTGCATGAATTGTGCACCCACCGCACCGTCAACCGAGCGATGATCGACCGACAGTGTGCAGGTCATCATGGTGCCGATAGCCAGCGCGCCGTTTTTCACAATCGGCCGCTGCTCGGCTTTGCCAACCGCCAGGATGCAGCTTTGCGGTGGGTTGATGATGGCTGAGAACTCGCGGATGCCAAACATGCCCAGGTTGGAAATGGAAAAGCCGCCACCTTGGAATTCTTCTGGCTTTAATTTTTTGTCTTTGGCCCGCGCGGCCAGCTCTTTCATTTCGTTTGAAATGACGGCCAAGCCTTTTTTGTCAGCATTGCGGATGATGGGCGTGATCAAGCCATCGGGCGTGGCCACGGCTACCGAGATATCGACATTGTCGTAGTGACGAATGGCATCTTCCGTCCAGGTCGCGTTGGCCGCAGGAACTTTGCGCAACGCAGCCGCTACAGCCTTGATCACGAAGTCATTGACTGAGAGTTTGTAGTCCGCCCCGCCACGTGCATTTAGTTTGGCGCGCATCGCCATCAGTTCATCGATATTGCAGTCGATGGTGAGATAAAAATGCGGAATGGTTTGCTTGGCTTCCAGCAAGCGCCGCGCGATGACTTTGCGCACGGAAGAATTTGGCACAGCCGTAAAGGGTTGGCCAAAATCAGGCACAGGCCCAGCGGGAACGCCAGGACGCGCAGCCGACACCGCTTTGGCGGCACCACCAGCAAGCGCTTGATCAATGTCTGCTTTAACT
>JANLSL010000693.1:0-4347 GCA_031362385.1 Alphaproteobacteria bacterium
CCGCATCGTCGTGATAATCGTGTCCGGCGCTGGAGCGGAACTTTGAAATTTGCGAAATTTTCGCCACGTCGATGTAGTTGACGTTGACGAACTTGGGAATGCCCAAAGCATCCAGGTCGTAGTAGCCCGAAGGTGGTGGGCTGGTTTGGGCGAACGCAGCAACACATACCAATAACGCCGTGGGCAACGACGCAAGAAAACTAACAAACCGGCCCATCATCATGCCCTTAGCGCGCAACGCCCAGCGGAGCATATTTGATGGTCGGAAAGATCTGGTCGATGGCCGGTTGGCCCATGCGTTTGGCCAGCACCTCGGCCAGCACTTGGCGATAATCGGTGGTCACGGCCAAGTCACCGCCGTTCAGGTTCTTCGCCGCCAAGCCCGGCCACTGGCCGTAAATTTTGCCACCATTCACCCCTGCCCCCAGCACCAGCATGGTTGAGGCTGCGCCGTGGTCGGTACCGCCGTTGGAGTTTTCTTCCACACGGCGACCGAACTCGGTCATCGCTACGATTGTCACCCGGCTCATCACTTCAGGCCCGACATCTTGGGTGAAGGCATACAGCGCGGTTGAAAGCTCGCGCGCGGCGTTGCTGAAATACTGAAGAATGTTTTCATGGGTGTCCCACACTCCGGTGTTATCGACGATGGCTGCTTCCACCCCTAAGTCAAACTTCAATACGTGCGCCAATGACTTCATGTTCTGCGACAGCGCATTGTACGAATAACTGCCATTGCCATTCAGGTCAGGCGGAAGTGCTTTTGATTTTTCACGAATGGTATCGAGCAATTTCACCGTAGTGCGGGCTGACACGGCAGACGCAGCGCTGCTCGCGTTCAAGGCGGTGATCAAGGCGGCACGTTCGGGCAGCAGCGTGTTGGGTAAATATTCCAGGCCGGTGGTCGGAATCAACCCTGGCACGCCCACCAGGGCCGAACTTCCGGTAGACACATCGGTGGTCGCGGCGAAGTCACCCAACGGCCCCGGCCGGATCGTGATGTGACGCGCCAACCAGCCCAAGCCCATTTCTGGTTCGTTGCTGGCCATGCCTTTATCGACCAAGGCTTGCGCTTCGAAGTGGCTGCGGCTGTCGGTTGGCACACCCACCGCATGAACAATGGCCAGCGACTTTTGGTCAAACAACAGCTTGAGACGCCCAGCCTGCGGATGCAGGAAAAACGGGGTCCCATCCAAGGCCCCCACCGGGTAGCCCGCATTCAGACCATCAGTGCGCACAGCAATGGTGGGCCGGTTGTCACGATAGTTGCCATCATCGGCGGGGGCGACCATTTGCAGGCCGTCCATTCCGCCGCGCAAGTACAAGAACACCAGCACGTTGTTCTTGGTCCCAGGCGTTGCCCCCATGGCCACGCGTAGACCCGGCGCACAGGGCACCAGGGCAGACCCAGCACCCAGAGCAATCAGATTGCGTCGTGACAGCGTCATCATGTGTTCTAACGATTCACAAATTCAGGGGCAGTGGCAATGACGGCAATAACTTCAGAATACAAACGCTCGCCGATCGTTTTTGCCGGGTAACTGGCCAGCGCGCTCATATAATATTCGGTCGTTTTAGTCAGGGCATACATGGCTTCAGAACTCAGCGCATACCCGATGATGCTGCCCACCCAATATTCCACAAATAATGACGGTGATTTGATCGCCTCGGGCGGGGTTTGGGCGAGAATATCATGGGTGAAATAGACAGTTGTGCCGTAAAGGCCAGCGCCCAGGTACTGCATCTGATTCCACGTTTCCAAATTCGTGGCTGTGTTGAGCCAAAACTCGTTGGTATCAGGCCTGCCGTCGGGCGTGGGCCAACTAAAGGGAACATCCGACACATTGCGCAGCGCGGTGGCCCAATATTCGTTGGCCAGAATTTTCGCATCGGTGGCACGCGCCAATGCGACAATGCGCTCTAAGGGGCGGCGTACTTTCACCGCTGGCCCCTGGCTGATCTCAGGGCCATCAAGCAAAATCGCGTTTAGAACGTGCTTCATTTGATCGGGCTGATCGGCCTTGGCGCTAAACGCTGCCACGGCGCGCGCGATCACCGCCGGCGGCGGCGCATCGCCAAATATACGGCGGCATAACTTAGTGCAGACAAACTGCGCGGTGGCCGGATGCGTGGCCACCAGATCAAGCACTTTAAGGCCCTGGGCTACTTCAGCATACTTGAAGAACGACAGATCAAAGCCTAAGCAAAAACCGGCATTATAATTGTGCTGGTTGGGATTGTAGGCGAACACGCCGGTGTTTTCGTTCTTGCCGTTGATGAAATGGGTGCCCTGCTGCAGGGTCCAGCCCGAAAATGCGCGCGAGGCTTGGATGATATCTTCGTCGGTAAATCCTTTGGCGGCCGTATCAGCGTTAGACACTTTCCCTAAGTAAGCCCCACGCCCCAAGGTGTGTAACTCCATCAGTTCGCGGGCATAGTTTTCATTCGGCTGATTGGCCTCGCTGTCGGCGTTATCAAGATATTTCAGCATCGAGGCCGAGGTCGTGACCACTTCGAGCATCAGGCGAAAATTGCCAAACACATTGGGCCGAATAACATCGCGGTCAAATACGATCAGCGCATTCTTGGTCTGCTCATCCTTTGCGCTCGAAATGCTGAAATGATTGAGCCAAAAGTCAGCCATGAATTCGCGCAGTTGATACCGGCTATGGGTGGCACGAATGACAACCCCCGAACACAGCTCGTTATACGCACGCGCCATCTCGCGGTAGTCCGCAGCAGGAGATATTTGAAGTGTCTTGGCCCAAATCTGCGCGCTCGACATCGTCAGATAATTCAGCGGTCGGTCCTCGTTGACGGCGGGCCAACTGTAATAGGGTTTGTTCTCATAGGCGGGGTATTCAATATGCATACGCTGCGCGGCCAAGTACGCGGCCAACGCCGGGTCATCGCCCCGCGGCGCATCAAGCTGCTCTCTCACCCAGGCCGACCAGCCCATGCGCTTGACGTTGGCGATGTCAAAATCACGCGCGCCGAAGGTGATGCGGTTCAGTGCAATGCGCTCAGGTGTTGTTTGCAACGGAAGCACGAACCAAGCCCCTTTAATGACCCGGAATTTCTGACCGGGTGGGGTGCAGTTTACAACTAATAAGTGTTAACAAAAATCCCCCACGCATAAACGTATGCCATTTCAAAAGGTTGCAAAAAATCAGGCGCCCACAGCGCTGACAAATAGGGAATCGCCCCCTCACCCTCCCCTCTCCCCCCAAGATCGGGGGGAGAGGGATGAGGAGGGTTAGCGTGACGACTGTCGTCACGCGTTACCCGCAGCTGGGTGAGGGTGGATGATGCTCCAACACATGTTCCCCGCATTCAACAGCCATCATACCATTTTGGCATTGTATACCACCCATACCAGGGCTACAGAATCAGCATATCGCGCGGCGGCGGTGAAAGATTGAACTTCATCGCGGGGGCCCCCGGGACATACGAGCGGGACATACATTGTGCGAGGCCCCCCATGCACGCGGCATCTTTGTGCGAACAGCGCACTCTTGAACTGCACTACGACGGCCCGATCCCGCCCCAGGCGCTGGCTGATTTGCGCAGCGTTGCGCACCACCCCTTTGTCGTTGTTGGCCTGAGCGACCGCGAGCTTGAACTGTGGGTGCGACTGGTGCGCAGTAATATCAAGGCCGAGCAACGCCGCCTGGCTGAACGCCGCGCCCGCTTGCAACAGATCCGCAGTGTCATCACTTGTCAGGCCGCAGATAAATCCCACGCCCTTGATTTAGCCCACACCGAGGCCCTGTGGTCACTTCATCAATGCCGGGCCGCGCGCACCGAAGGCCAATGCCTGATCGCCGAAACCAAACGCCGCGCCAGGGCAACGCGAGCGCTGGGCCAGCACATCCGCACCTTAACGGCGATTCAAAGCAGTTTGGGACTCACCTAACAAAAAAGGCCCAAATCACTTTCGCTTGGCTTTACTTTCCCCAATTATTGGCAGTAGTCCGGCATCGAGCCGCTCCAATCAATCTTAGCCAATGCAGTGAAAGGCTACCCCGCCTAACCCATTGAAAGAATCCATCTTTTTGATCTGCATTGATTCCGCTATAAAAATCGCTATATTACTAAAAGGCAGCCAAGCGCCGGATCACCCAAAGCAGCCGAGAGGTTGCAGGCCCTTACGGGCAATCATGGGCCGGGGGGCTGCCTACTTTTTTTGATATGACGCGATTAGGCGAGTTTGCTCAGGCGAGAGCTGAAACTTGTCGAGTGACGGAACTAATTTGAGTCCATAACTCAAAAAATTGCCGTTCCGATTATAGACAACGCTCTTAAGAGATTCGCCGTAACGCGATTCGCAATTGCCATATTTGTCCA
>JANLSL010000029.1:0-9427 GCA_031362385.1 Alphaproteobacteria bacterium
ATACACCGCAGCAGCACCATCTTTGAGAATATCAAGCCGCTCTAGCGCGATCAGGGGGATGAGTGCATTGGTGTCCACGAAAGTAGAACCATCATCAGCCACACCGCCCGAGATGGTTTGGCGACGACCATTGAGCAACACCAAAGTGGCGTTCAACCCTAACCCGCGCAAATTGAAGTTCGACGTGCCGGCCGAAAGATTTTGTGTGAAAGGGTCAACATTGAATTCCGAGCCTGTATTCATTGGCAGGACGCGCGCGATATCAGAAACGCCGGTGAAGCCCGCACTGGTAAATTCCTGTGCCGAAACACTCACAATCGGCAATGGGTTGATTTCCAGATTTGATTTGAGGCGCGATCCAACGACAACAATCTCTTCGACTGTCGTCTCAGCTAAAGCTGGACATACTGAAAATAGCAGCAAGATGAAAAAGTGGCTTAGATCTAGCCGCCAATAGCTCACGTCAGGACCGTCTTTCTTGGATGGAATGGGCGCGGTGTCTTACGGCATCGCACGCAGCGGCAAAAGTAAAATTATGAAGCTACAAGCCCTATTCTGGTGGCGGCGCTAAAGGTGGCACACCAGATCCAATATCAATCCAGCAGCGTTTGCCTGCGTTAGCAAACTGCTTGCCGTGCTCGTCACGAGCAAACGTATCCAGCAGTCCACTGTAGATGACCATACGTTTTGCACGTCCAGTGACAACTTCAAGCGGAAGCAAAATGGCCTCGAATATCGTCTCTCGGCCTGCTGTGGTGGCCATGACGCCATGCTGGAGCATGCCGCACGGAAATTCGGTCACCGTCTTACCAATGAATACCAGCCTCGCACGGGCGGCTTTGTCGAGGTATTCGCCGAAAACCTTTCCCGTATCGTCGCGCTGCCACCGGCTGACCAGTTCAGTGCCCATGAAGCGCACGATTAAATCGTCAGCGAGCACATCATGAATAAAAACACCCGACATCAAAGCTGCTGGTGCGCGATCGAGATAATCCTCGGCATGGGGGGCAATCGACCCTGCCCTGCGCGGCAAGGCGCGCCAATGGTCTAAGAAAGTCCGGCAGCTTTTATGAACAATATCCAGCGCGACCATGACGGCAACCCCTCGCAACCTCTTCAAGCGCTATGGTGAGGTGGGCGCTTGGTTTAGTCTGTCGTCGGGAATAGTGTGCATTCAAACCTTTGCCGAGGCAAATGGTATGCGGCAAACTGGTGCTCCGTTTTGAGATGGGATGCGGCGATGGACACGTCCGTGATGATTGACCGGCGATTTGTGCGACTGGCAGAAGGCCTGGTGCACGTGCGCGAATGTGCAGCCACCGCTGGCACAGATGACCAGCGCAGCCTTCGCCCGCTTTATTTAATGCATGCGGGGCCTGCCTCGGCCCGCGGACTAGAGCCGCTGATGACAGCACTTCGTGTGCATGGCCTAACTCAACAATTGATCGCACCCGACACCCTTGGTAACGGTGATTCAGCCGCCCCTCACCCTGATCGCCCCGACATTGCGTATTTCGCCGATAGCGTTCGGCGAATTTTGGATGCGTTGAAGATTGAGCGGGTTGATGTCTACGGTTCACATACCGGGTGCCGCACAGCTGCTGAATTATCGATTTTATTTCCTGATCGCGTCGGCCGCGTTATTTTTGATGGCATATCGGAATATGACGGCGAATTAAAAAAACAAATCTTGGCGCACTACGCGCCGGAAATAAAACCCGATGACATGGGGCGCCACCTCGTGTGGGCGTTCCATTTTATCCGCGATCAAATTTTTCACTTTCCCTATTTTATGCGCGACTCGGCCCACCGCACGTATCGCACGATGCCCAGCAACGAGCACCTTCACGCCCATACAGTTGATGTGCTGAAGGCACTGTCGACCTATCACAAGCCGTATCTCGCTGCCTTTGATTACGAGCCGACCAAGCGTTTGCCGCTGATAACGCGGCCCGTCTTGGTATTAGAAGCTGATACTGAGCCGCCGCACCTTAAATCAGCTGCAACCCGGATGGCTGATTTGGTGCCACGTTCTCAGTTGGTACGCACCGACAATGGCGTGGAAGGCAAAGCCAAGGCGATTGCAGCGTTTCTTAACGCACCTGACCTATTTTGATCCCCTTGGTGTGCTGACGAGTCGGCGCTCGTGGTTCTCATGATTCTGACATTCGCCACTCAGTGCTGGGTTAAAATGGGCTTGAATGATCATCATTTTGCCCCAATTAGGCCTAACGCTGGCCTTGTCCATCACGCAAGGTCTAGCATAGACAGCTTGAGGCGAGATTGACGGCCCGCACTGAGTAGAAAAAGAAAAGGACATCGCCATGACAAATTATTTGAACCGATATTTGATTGCTATCTTGGCCGCAGCAGCCGCTGGCGTCCTGGCGGCGGGTGCCGTTCGCGCCGAGGGCGAGAAAGTTGGCGACACCCAGCAATGCATTAGACTGCAGTACATCGATCAAACACCGGTGATCGATAACAAAACAATTTTGGTCAAGATGAAGGGCAAGGGCAGCTACAAACGGATTGACCTTATCAATAATTGTACGGGATTGAAGATTGAGGGTGGATTTTCGCATTCCAGCTCGATCAATCAACTTTGCAAATCTGATGCCTTGCGAGTGCTCGACCCGATTGGCTCGACCTGCTTGATTGATAAGATCGTCACGATTGATGAAGCTGAGGCCAAAACCTTGCTTGCCAAGAAATAACACGGCTGCATCGGGATCATCTGGGACGAGCTGCTGTGACAGTGGCGCAGCGTCCGGATTGAAGCCTCGCAACGTGATCTACGGGAAGCGCCCGGCTTATGGCCGGGCGTTTTCCTTTTTTGCGCTGGGAGCAAAAGTTCACCGCGCGCACTTTCATACAAACAGATATAAAGAGGGCCGTTTGTTGAGGGGATTCATGTCTGATACAGCCATCACCACGCCGCGCCCGCTTTCGAGTGCGGTCTACGCTGCATATGGCACCGGCTGGATTGGGGGGCAGGTTTTTCGTGATGTCCCAGCCCTGATTTTGCTGCCCTTCATGCTGAGTGTTGCAGGTGTCCCACCCGCCATAGCGGGGGCGGCGATCTTTCTGCCAAAGCTTTGGATTGTTTTTTGCGATCCCCTGATGGGCATTTTGTCGGACCGCACGACAAGTCGCTGGGGACGGCGTCGACCGTTTCTTTTAGTCGGCTCTATCTTGTGCAGTATTACTTTTGTGCTGCTGTTTAATCTGCCGTCGATTGAATCGGGGGCGGTAAGGGGCGTGTATGTCAGCGCGATTTACACCATCGCCTCGACAGCTTTCAGTATTTACTCTGTGCCCTACCTCACGATGGGGGCAGAGCTTGCAACGACAACGCACGAACGCACGGTCGTGATGAGCTGGCGCCAAACAGGGCTGGGCTTTGGACTCATTGCCAGCAACGCCATGCCGTTATGGCTAGTCAATCAGGGTGGAGGCGGTGCTGCGGGTTACAGCTACATGGCCCTTATTCTTGCTGCCGTTTGCTTGATCACGATGATCACAACGTTTTTTGGAACTGCGTCGGTGCCATTATCGAGCCATGTGGACGCGCCGGTTCCATTGCGTACACAAGTAAGATTGGCCGTGCGGAATCGCCCATTTGTTGTTCTCATTGCTGCGAATTTCGCGCAGCTCGTGGGCAGTGCAGGCGGTTATGCAACGATTGCGATGTATATGATTTATCACCTCAAGATGGATCTCAATTTCATCAGCAGTTTCTTATTGTTATTGTCATCTATGGTGGTCTTGACGCCGCCACTGTGGACGATGTTGTCGCAACGACTTGGTAAAAAGGTTGTTTTTATCATCGCGATCATCGGCTTTATTTTTACGTTCGGATCTTTTGCTGTCGTGAATGCGAGCGATGTTTTTTATATCTACCTTATCGCAGCGGGCCTCGGCGCCTTTAACTGCGGCTTTAGCTTGATGGCGTTTTCGATGCTTTTGGATGCGATTGCCTATGATCGCAAAATCAGCAGCTTGAATCGCGAGGGCGTATTCGCAGGGCTATGGTCTGCGATGGATAAAGTTGCCTTTGCGTTCGGAGCCTTGCTTGCGGGTCTGTCGCTCGGCGCATTCGGATATCACGAACGCACGACGGGTTTTGGCGAACAGTCTGCCGAGGCCATGCGCGGCATTGCACTGACGTACATTGGCATGCCAACCAGTTGCGCGGTCATAGCACTGCTCATCATCCTGTCTTACCGACTGACCCAAGACGACCTCGGCGCAACGCAGCACTAGCCTGAGCCGTTTCTTTTATGGATGCCGCAAGGTCAATTTTGACGGCGGCACGTAACGACTCAAGCGCCTGGGCAGCAGCATCGTTAGCTGAGTTTGCTGGATAAATAACATGCGCTGGTCGTAAGAACTCGGGCATGCCCGCAATTAAATGCAAACGACCCGCCGCAACATCAGCTGCCACAAGACGCTGCGGAAAATAGCCCGCACCACCACGCGCGAGAATATATCCGGAACCCAACGCGCCGAGGCTAACATGCAAGCCGGGCGAGCCGAAATCTGGGAACTGATCAGAGTGCCACGCCGCAAAATCACGACCCCAATCGACGAACACGTAATCTGCATCGGCAGGCCCGCGATGATCGGGGCGACTTGCTGCCATCACCAAGGTTTCTTCCATCAACTTCTCAATTTGAAAACCAGGCCTCGCTTCAGGGCTATACATCACGACGAAATCCAGCAAGCCATCGGCGAGATGATTCATGAGTGATTCTGGTGTTCCCGCTTCAGCGCGCACTGCGACTTCAGGGCGCGCAACGCGGTAGTCAGCCATCCACGAGAGCAAAATTCTTTGCCATAAACTGTATTGCCCACCGATATTGATAATCGCGCGCAATTCTGCCGGCAGCGCCACATCTTGGCGCGCCTGACGCAACACGTGCATCATCGTCTGAGCATGGGGTTGGAATCGCTTGCCAGCGGGCGTCAGCACTACGCCAGATTTGCGCCGCACAAAGAGTGGTTGCTTGAGTTCTTGCTCGAGCTCCTTAACGCGCGCCGAGACCGTAGATTGGGTGACATGCAGCGAACCTGCCGCGCGAATAAAGCTGCCCGTTTCAACCACTTCCAGAAACGTGCGCACCAAATCCATATCCATGGCTGCCCTCGAGGTCTTTCATCGGATTGTCATATGGTATCGGTATATACGATGATAATGACACAAATAATTCGTTTGTCCGATATATAATCGCTGGCTATAAGGGCGTTATGTCTGATGACACCTCTACTCCCCATGCCGAGTCCCATCCCCCCCTTTCCGGGGATTCGGCAGTGGCTCCCTGGACCGGACGCCGGATGTACGCGTCCGGTCACGTGGGGCCCAAAGGGGGCTCTGCCCACGAGACAGAGGCGAGCCCCAGCCTAGGTGTGGCCGAGAGCGCGATGTGGGGATCTTTTTTAAAGCGGATGATTAAATCACCCGTGCGTTAGCTTAAAAAAGCTTCGCTTTTTTATTTTGAGGCATTTGGCCGCCCGGCGACAACAAAACGCCCGCCGGTCGGGGCGGGCGTTTGCTCGGTATATAAAAATAAATAGCGTTACTTCTTTTTCTTCTTCGACACCTTCGGCGCATTGAGATGGCTATGGGCGCCTGCGGCCTTGTGTTGATGCGAAGTGCCATCTTCATGCATGTGAATACCTGAATCATAGCCCTCAGTGGAATAGGTATCGTCAGGGTATTCAAAGTCGTGCGGTAAGTGGTTGTGCTCGTTGGTGAGAATCCACTGATAGAGCGCTGGCTTCATGCGCGCCAACTTGGCCGCCGCGCGATGGTGATTCTCTTCCGGGGTCGAGAACGGGTCGTGGTGGAAGTAGTTGTGCAAGTCGCCATCGGTACGGCCAATGGCCAGAATACCAAGATCCGACTTGAAGCAGCCGTGGTTGATGTACGCCGGGCGATAGAAATAACCACCGGTGGGCAAATCGCCGAACTGCATCATCCAGCTGGTGCCCCAAATGTGGTAGGCCTCTTCGGCCACGTCATGGTAGCTGATGTTGTCTTGCCAGAAGCCAGGCACCATGCAGTAGAGGAAAGTCATCCCGAACGTTTTCGGGTCGAGGTGGAGAATCTTCAGCAAGCAGCCTGGTGCGGTTTGCGGAAACAGGGTCGGCACCTGCCAATCTAAACCATCGTACGAGCTGATCATCTTGCGCTGTTGGCTCTTATCAGCGTTGTCGTGGTCTTCATCAGACTCTTGGAAGGTCGGCGGACCAAAGTTGTAGAACACCAGGGCCAAGCAACCTTCGTCGGTCGACATGGCGGGCAATGAGGTCCCGGCTGGGGCAAAAATGTAGGTGCCTTTTTCGCAGCGCTTACCGTCAATCATCAGGTGACCTTCCTGCAGGAAAATCTCCATCTCTGAGTAGCTAAAGCCCGGCGGCTGTTTAAAGCCTGCGTCATACTGCATCGTCATTGTGCAAGCGCCGGTCTCTTTATCCATCGAGAGCATTTTGTATTGGATGCCCTTTCTAAATCCGGGCAGGCCAAGTTTTTTAAAGCCGACGTCGCGATCAACAAAAGGTTCAATATGGGGGCGGGCCATCAACGGTCTCCTTTGAATTTATGTGCGGCGCAGTACGCGCCAAGCGAACTCAAAAATTAGAAAATCACTTGTAGCGGGCGACCGTCGCGCGGGCGGATTTCATTTTTGGGAATCGCGCGGCGCATCCCGGCATGGACGTGGAACCCACGCGATTGAATGCGCTCCAAGAACCCCTTCACCCATTTTTCGCGTTGGGGTGTGAGGGCTTCTTGCTCCTGCACGATTTTTCTATAGCGGTCGATTTGTTCAGCCAACTCTTGCTTCACAAAGGTGGCTTCTTCTTTGGTCATCTTGGGGCGCAAATTGCCCTGAATGGTCGTGCTACCGAATGTCATGGGTGCTCCTTCGGGTATGATAACGCAAAATTACGAGGCCAAGAGCGCCAAGCCAACGGTGCCAATCGCACCCCCGGCGATACGCTGAGCAGTCGTGCTGAGTGTCTGACGCAAGGCGATGATACTCGCGATGCCCGCACTCTGTAGTGCGACAGAGGCCAGCACAAAACCAAGCCCATACGACAGGCCACTCAGGTTAACCGGCATTTCACTGCCATGGGCATGGCCATGAAACACGGCGAACACCGCAGCCACCATCAGAGAAGCTGCCAAGGGCAGTGACGGGTTTAACGCCACCAGCGCGCCGAAAACGAGTACTGAAATTGCGATGCCGGTTTCAACGGCGGGAATGGCGATCCCTTGCGCGCCGAGGACACCGCCCACAGCCATGGCGGTCACAAACGCAGCCGGGATCATCCATTGCGTACGGCCCCCACTCATGCCGGCCCATGCGCCAACGGCAACCATGGCCAAAAGGTGATCAGCCCCCATCAAGGGGTGAACAAACCCCGCCATGAAGCCCGCCGCAGAACCATGGCCCGTGTGCGCCAATGCTGCCCCACTTGAAGCCACCAAAATGGCTGTGGCCATGACCGTGATGGATTTGATTTTCACGTGCGTCTCCCCCCTAAAAATGTGCGGCCCTTGGGGCCGTCATGAACAACTCAAGACCACGACCATAGCCAAATTGTCGCAACCGACTCAAGCTGTTCGTTTGGTTGATTTTTATCGAGTTGTGCCCCCTCCAACCTCGACCACAGCCCGGCCCATCACCTGTCGGGCGGCCAAGCGGGCATGAAGCCCAGCGACGGCCTCAAGCTGTACAACCTCGGAAATGGGGACCCGCCAGCGACCCGCCACGACCGCCTCGATGATCGCCAGGTCAGTGGCGCTGCCTGGGGGGTCTTCAATGGGGGCCAAGTTCATGCCCACCACCGCGATATTTTTAAAGATCAGGGCTGGG
This sequence comes from Alphaproteobacteria bacterium, assembly GCA_031362385.1. GTDB lineage: Bacteria > Pseudomonadota > Alphaproteobacteria > Rhodospirillales > Rhodospirillaceae. Next base: position 7,881 of record JANLSL010000029.1, read on the forward strand.
ACCGGTGGGGTGGCAGGGTAGCTACCAGCCGTGGCCCCAATATAAACAATACGCCCCAATTTTGCGGCAAGGTCTGCGTTCTTCTCGGCGTTGGGGCCGCCATTACCGTCTAAAATAACGTCGCAGCCTTTTTGATCGGTCGCGGCTTTCACGCGCTCAGACCAGTCAGCCTCGAGATAGTCAAACACATAGTCCGCACCAAAAGATTTGGCATAGGCCACCTTCTCTGGCCCACCACACACTCCGATAACCCTGCACCCTGCATCTTTGGCAATCTGCACTGCCATAATGCCAATGGCCCCCGCAGCAGAGTGCACCAAAACTGTTTCACCGCGTTGAAGCCTGCCTGCCTTATAGAGGCCATGCCACGCCGTGAACGAACAGCCGCGGTAAACACAACCGGTTTTCAGATCAATGCGGGGGTCAAGCGTGAGCAACAATTTGGCATTGGCCAGGGCGTAGCTGGCATATCCCCCAAAGCCCGAGCGCGCGATCACGCGCTGGCCCATCAGCCCTGGGTCCACGCCTGAACCCAGCGCAACGACTTCGCCGGTTTTTTCCAGCCCTGGAATGAATGGCCACGCGATTGGTAGAAAATCGATTTTGCCTTCACGTGCCATGGCATCAAGCGGGTTCATGCCGACATAGGCAACTTTAATCAGCGCTTGTCCCTCGCCCGGTTGCGGCACAGGGATCAGCTTGCGTTGCAATACTGATGGCGGGCCAGGCACATCGGCAACCATGGCATGCATGGTATAGGGAAGTTGTGCCAAAGCCACGATCACGCTGCCTTTTCTTCAAACAGATGCATCAACGCCCCAGAGCCAGGATTGCGCACAATCATGGCCGTGGTCAGACCAATACCTGGAATTTCAATTTCCATCAGTGGTGAAAAGATTTCAGCACCGATTGAAGCGCAAACATCGCGGGTACGAATGATGGACGGCACACAAAAACTTTGCGCGAGATAGCCGATGTTAGGCGGCACCGCGAGGTCACCTTTGTTGGGTGCTGTATAATTTACAGGATATGAGAGGGCGACTTTGCCGAACTGATGATTGCCCGCCATGAATGTGGCGCGGGTTCTGGCGTCAACCGGGCGGCCCAAAAAGTGATTGGTCTCGGGTTTGCTTAAAATATCGTCGATACGAATTTCCATGCCCAAGACCTGCATATAGAACGCCAATGCCTTGTCGCGGTCGATGATGCTGTGTGATGTGGTGGCAACTTGGGTAAAGCCGGTTTTGGTTTTGCCCAGCGCGTCGACTTCTTTCTTCAGCTTGCCGACAGTGGTGGTTTCATCGCCAGTCAGTTCAACCAAGTTGATTGCCAACCCATCCGGGCCGTCAAACAGAACTTCGACTGGTGAGCCCGCTTTGGCGCTAACCTCATAGCCCACGGGCTCGCTCCAAAAATGATAGCCTTTGGTTTGGAGAGCTTTTGTGGTGGCGCGAATGTCGTCGACATAAAAGTTCAAATTCCAAAGGCCGCGGTAGGTACGGTCGCCTTTGGCGGGAATTGTTTTGCGATTGGCAGAATTGAATTCG
>JANLSL010000032.1:0-10364 GCA_031362385.1 Alphaproteobacteria bacterium
CGGTCATCTTTGTTGTAGCGCGACTCTGGGCGCAACTCGGGCACACCCGACAGAACATCACCGATGCGCACGAATTTGGACTGATACGCACTAAAAGCAAACAACACCAGGCCAATGCTGATGGCGATAGTTGCGCGCTTGGGCTCTGTGAAGCTGGCCAGCTTATGCCACAGCGGTTCACGCGCAACGGTGGCTTTGGCAAGCCGCGCGCGGTATTTGGGCCCCAACTCAAGATACGAGGCGAGCAGCGGGATCAAGAAGAGGTTGGTCAGAATCACACAGAACACACCGATGGAGGCAGTGATCGCCACTTCCTGGATGATGCGAATGTCGATCAGCAGAATGGTGAGAAATCCAAAGACATCGGCCAATGCCGCCACAGCCCCGGTAAGGACGAGTTTTTTGAAGGCCGTCTTTGCCGCGTCAAACCCATTCATGCCCGACAGAATACCTTCGCCGATGACGTTGATCTTTTGAACGCCGTGCGAGACACCAATGGCAAATGTGAGGAATGGCACCAAAATCGACATCGGGTCCAGGCCAAAGCCGAATACGGTGAGGAAACCCATGTTCCAGACCACGGCCACGAGCGAGCAAATCAGTGGCATCAACGTCATGCGAACCGAGTGCGTAAAGTAATAAACCAGTCCTGCTGAGATGAAAAACGCAACTACAAAAAAGCCAATAACACCCAGCGCCCCATCAGCCACATCGCCGATCACTTTGGCGAAGCCGACAATGTGGACGGAAATACCCTGCTTTTCGAACTTCGCGCGAATGTCACTTTCCAACAGATCAGCAACTTTGAAGTAGTCAAGTTTTTCGCCGGTTTGTGGATCACGCTCCACCAATTGGGCCGAGACCAGGGCTGCTGAGAAGTCATTTGCGACCAAGCGGCCTACTTGCCCAGATTTCAAAATATTTTCACGCACACGCGAGAGCATTTCTGGTGTTGGTGTAAAGTCAGCGGGGATCACATTGCCGCCGGAAAACCCGCCCTCAACGATCTCAATAAAGCGCACATTGGGCGTAAATATCGACGTGACGGTCGAGCGATCTACACCAGGCAGGAAAAAGACCGCATCGCTGACCTGCTTCATGGTGGTGAAAAATTCAGGGCTAAAAATATCCCCCTTTTCCGCTTTCACCGCGATCAACAGCCGATTGGCGCCACCGAACTGGTCTTGATATTTGAGGAACGTTTGGATGTAAGGATGCTTAAGCGGCAACTGCTTCTCAAAGCCGGCATCGATCTTGAGTAACGAAGCCTGCCAGCCGAGAACAACAGTCACCAGCGCGAACAGAGTCATGGTAACGGCGCGATTGCCGAAAATCAGATCAGCTAAACGCTCAACCAGGCGGTTCATTTTAACGCCTCCAGGTCGAGGATACGAAAGCCACGCTCGCCATAGGCGATCATTTTTTGTGCCGGGGTTTCAAGCACACCCGATAAAGCTTCGCGGTCATGAAGCGAGTTTAACTGAAAGCTGATGCCGTCAATGCTGGTCAGCACTGCGCCACTGAGGCCGACGATATAAATGCTACCGTCTTTGCGCTGCACGCCGCCCATCAATGACGCTGTGGTTCCGCTTGAGATCTCTTCCCACGCCTTGCCTTGGTCGCGTGAGCGGAAGAGATTCCCGCGCAAACCAAACGCCAACAAAGACTCGTCGATCAACGACATCACGCCAAAATAGGTGCCTTCATAAGGTGATGATTTGACGCGCTCCCACTGCGCACCACCGCGCGTTGAGCGATACATCGCACCGGCCTCGCCAACTGCGAAAAATGCGCCATCGGCAGCTTTGGCCATGGCATACAAATGCGGCTCGCCATCAGTGATGCGGTGTTCTTCCCACGTCTCGCCGCCATCTTGTGTTTCTTTTATCAATCCAAATGCGCCCACCGCCAAACCATGTTCTGGTGTGTCGAACAAGACATCCAGTAATGGCGTTTCAAGGTCAGGCTCTTGCGCTTTGATCTTCCAGGTTTGCCCGCCATCTGTGGTGCGCAAGATGGTAGCATCATGCCCCACCGCAACGCCGGTGGTAGCTGACGTCATGGCCAAGGCCGTGAGCATCACATCAGTCGGAGACGATACTTGTACCCAGCTTTGCCCGCCGTCGGTTGAGCGTAAAATAAAACCGCGGTCGCCAATGGCAATAAGGCCATCACCTGCGGGCGCAACGTCGAGGATCAGCGATGACGCCGCCAGGGGGTAAGCCTTGGGTGCGGTTTGCGCGCGGGCTTTGTTGACCACAGCGTCCCCAAAAAGCAACGAGGCCCCGGCAAACGCCGAAGCCCCGTAGCCTAAACATGACCGGCGCGATAAAAATGCTAGTTTATTCCGAACGGCCATGCCCTCCCCCGAGGAATAAATGACCTAACGCACACCTTCGCGGCGCAGCGATTCAGGCGAGAAATCGGACTCTGACATTTTGGCGTCAAAGCGCACGTAGTCTTCCTTATCCTTCAAGCCGAACGCCAAATATCGACCGTTCTGAAGGTCGTAGTGGGCATGGATGGTGTCCCAAAATAATGGCTGTTCGTAATACTGGATCGAATAAGCCTCAGACACACGCCAAATTTGGCCGCGCGCGTCATAGCTATCGACCACGACGGCTTGCCAGCTATCTTCATCGAAGTAGAACACGCGCTTGGCATAAACGTGGCTGGTGCCTTGCTTCAAGGTTGCTTCAGCCACCCACACGCGGTGCTTTTCATACCGCAGGTGCGCTGGGTTTAAGTGACCCGCTTTGACAACGTCACCGACAGGAACGGCCCCATCAAGCTTATAATTATTGTAGGGCACAATCATCTCGACGCGCCCCTTTAAGTTCCAGTCGTATCGGTCTGGTGCGCCGTTGAACATGTCCAGTTGGTCGTTGGTGCGTTGACCATCTGACGCTGTACCAGGATTGTCGTAGGCAACGTTTGGCGCGCGGCGCACGCGACGTTGGCCGGGGTTATAGCTCCAGGCGTTGCGGGGCTCGGCCAACTGGTCCAACGTTTCGTGAACCAGTAAGATCGTGCCAGCCAAACGGGCGGGTGCTGTCACCTCTTGGATAAAATACGCCAAGCGGTTGTTAATGCTGGCGATGGTGGCACCTTCGCGGTTATAGGCCCACATCACGCGTTCCGAGAACTGCACGGGCGTGAAAGACCCATCGGCTGTGGGCACTACTTGCTTCACGTTGCGCTCAGTGGTTTCGCCACGGTAACGCGTCAGGTGATTCCAAATCGTCTCAATGCCAGCTTTAGGAATTGGGAACGGAATAGAGCGCGTCGCATTCTTGATGCCATTACCATCAGCCGTAAGTTCAGCGTTTGATGCGTTTTGAATCACAGCATCATAAATGGCTTTTGAAAAACCAGCCGAACGACGCGTTGGGTAGACTTTCATTTTGGCTGTGTCTGGGTAGCGCTTCAGCAATGCCATTTGCCCTGGTGAAAGCATCTCTTTGTATTTATCGGCATTGGCAGCAGTAATTTCAAACTGTGGCTGGTCCGATGCAAATGGATCGACATGGACGCCGCCCTTCTGATACCCGGTTGGCGGTTGGGTAATCCCGCCGGTCCAGGCGGGGATGCTGCCATCTTGGTTGGCTGCCTTCACCGCGCCAAGTGGTGTCAGCGTCGAGGCCAATTGCGCGGCTTCTTGTGCGGGCACTTTGGCCATAGCTTGGCCCGATAACAAAGTTGCCACCGCGATCACCGCAGTGCTCCAGGTCAGTTTCTTACGAACAGTCATTTGATCCTCCCCAGAATCACGCGTTAGAACGAGTAGTTGACAGTAAACGACACGAAGTCGCGATCTTTCAGCAAGTTGTAAGGCGCAGCACCCCAGTTCTTGGTGTAACCCAAATTGGCCTGCCACGAGTTTTGGTAGTTCGCACCTAAGCTGAGTGTGACTGACTTGCGACCCTCAACGAAATTGGACACCGGTGAAGGTGAGGTCCCATTGACGTCTTGGTTATAGGCAATTTGCGGCTGCAGAGTGATTGAACCAATCGCGTTGTTGATATCGCCACGGGCAACGAGGCGATACCCCCACGAGAAGGCATCAGCGAAGCCGCGACTGTCTTGCGTGGCCGGCTGAAGACGCAGCGTTGTGTAGAACGGATTGGCGTTGGTGAACGTGCCTGGGCCTTCATAGCGAAGAACATCTTTGCTCTCCATTTTATGAATCTTCATGCCACCCACTTCGCCAACCAAAGCGATTTGGTCGAAGGGGCCAACATTGGCGAGAAGATGCGTAATGGTGGTCTGAGCTTGCGAATAGTCTTTGCGGCGCCAGCCCTTGATTTCTTGATTAAAGCCAAAGCGCCCCAGCTGATTGCGCCCAAACACAGGGGTGCCCGCCGGGAATGGGAAGCCCAAGAAAGGATCAAGTGGCGACAACGCAGCGAACAGCAGCTCAACATCGTCGACCGAGATTGGCTGATCCCAGTGATATGAGTATTCGGCTTGGATCGCGGTTGTTCCAATCGTCGTGTTGAAACTTGCGCCAGCCAGTTTGATATCTTCTGGAAATTCTCGGTAGTAGGTTGCCGTTTTGGCATAATCGCCCAGCACCAATCCTCCGAACGTGCCGGTGCGGGCGCTCAGCACAGGAAGGCGGCTGTGGTACTTGATGTAGTAAGCACCAAATTCGGTGTCATTGAGTTCAGTTGCGAGATAACGCAAGGCTAAGCCGAACTGGCCGCCATCTTTGGCATCGCGATCAGGGCTGCGCGAAACGAGTGAGCCTACCGGGCCACGGCTGAGCGACGGCGGATTATCACGCGGTCCGGTGGGCAATCCAAAGCCCAAGTAGACAAACTGTCCGCCAGGGCTGGCGAAATCGTTGGTGGCAAAGAACGTGCCTTCAGCTTCAATCTCAGTGTGATCCCAGCCCACCTGATAAAACGCTTCCAGCGATAAATTACCAAAACCAAGCGAGCCTTGCACAATCGGCACCGGCACCACGCCGTCGCGCAATTCCGTGCCAGCGCCGCGCAGCTTGGTAACGTCGAACGGATTGACCACGTTGATGCCGTTTTGGATGAAGGTGCTTTCACCCCAGCTGAGCACTTGTTTACCGACGCGCACACTTAAGGGGCTATCGCCCACATCGAAGTTACCCGCGACATACAAATCGAGCAGATCAAAATTCAGGCCAGCCAAGTGTTTGGCACGCTTTGACAGCTGGGTACGGTTGAGCGTCGCATCGTTGTTGATGTGATCGTAGAAGTAATTGACGCGCGTAAAGAGTTGAAGGTTATTGCCTTTAATCGACAACTCGTTCGTGCCGCGTGCCGCCAGCGACACAAAATCGCCCTTCGAGAAATTGAGGTTGCCGTTATCGCCGTTGATCGAAAAGGCGCTGCCGCCATTGGCAAAACCAATCAGTACCGGGTCACGAGCCTTCGTGCGCATTGCGCCGCCAACAGTATAAGTGCTGTCGAACGAGCCGGTGACATCAGTCCCGAGTGTAAAGTCTACGGCGTGGGCTGCCGGAGCAAACGCCAGCAAAGCTGCAATGCTTGTTCCCGCCAAAGTTGCCAGGCCAAATTTTGCCGTGTTCTGATGACCAGACTGATGTGACATCGCTAAATCCCTCTTTAGTTAATAGCCCGGGCGATCATTATGAAACTGCCGTCGCCCGGCCCCTTAGTTGCTTAATTTGTAATATATTATGGGCACTTACGTAGCCGCCGCAAGCGCAACTATAAGTGCCCATAAAAAGAGTGCAGTGCAGCAATTTTGAGGGTTTAAGCTGCGAGGTTATCGCCCTTGATCGCACGGCCCATCAGCGCCAGCGATTCGGTGACCCCATACAGGGCAATAAATGAGCCCATGCGCGGGCCTTGGTCTTGGCCGAGCAATATTTGGTAGAGCGCCTTAAACCAATCACGCAATCCGGGGAAGGTCGCGGCATGGCGCTTACCCACTTCGAAGACAAGGGTTTGCAGTGCCTCTGGGCTAGGCTCGCCGGTGTGGACCGTCAGGCTATCGCGCAGATCGATGATCGCCGCGACCTCAGCTGGTGTAGCCGCGCGGTACGTCTTGGTTGGTTTAACAAAGTCCTGATAATACGCGACCGCGTATTTCACGAGCTTATCAAGCAGCGGAGAGTTGCCCGACGACGCAGCCGGCGCATAACGTGACACATAAGCCCACATCACATCCGGGCCTTCAGCGTGGCAAACACCTGCAAGATTCAAAAGCAGTCCAAATGTCAGCGGCACTTTTTCCGAAGGTGGTTTGCCGCCATGAATGTGCCAGGCCGGATTTTCGAGTTTCTTGACATCATCTTCGCTCGCGAACTTTTCGACGAAGTCGAGATATTCATCGACCGCTTTGGGGATAACGTCAAAATGGAGGCGCTTGGCAGCCTTGGGCTTTTGATACATGTACAGCGCCAAACTTTCCGGCGGTGCGTACTTCAACCAATCGTCCACCGAGATTCCATTGCCCTTGGACTTTGAAATCTTTTGGCCCTGCTCATCGAGAAATAATTCATACGTGAGGTTGGCGGGCGCAACACCACCCAAGATGCTGCAAATCCGACTTGAGAGCCTGACCGAATCAATCAGGTCTTTGCCCGACATTTCATAATCAACGCCCAGCGCATCCCAGCGCATGGCCCAATCGCATTTCCATTGTAGTTTGCAATGCCCGCCCGTCACCGGCGTTTCTATTTTTTGGCCTGTATCATCCATATATACGATTGTGCCTGCTTTGGCGTCGCGGTGGACAATAGGCACTTGCAGCACAACACCGGTTTTCGGGCACACGGGTAAGAACGGCGAATAGGTGGCGCGCCGATCAGGCCCTAACGTCGGCAAAATAACGTTGATCACGTCGTCATAGCGCTCGAGCATTTTTAACAACGCGGCATCGAACTCGCCCGCCTTGTAGGCGACTGTCGAGCTTTTGAATTCATACTCAAAGCCGAAGCTATCTAAAAATGCTTTCAAACGCGCGTTGTTATGGGCGCCAAAACTATCGTGTGTGCCAAACGGATCGGGGATGCTGGTCAATGGCTTGCCGAGATGTTGCGCCATCATCTCTTTGTTGGGCACGTTATCGGGTACTTTGCGCAAGCCATCCATGTCATCGGAGAAGGTGAACAGGCGCGTTTTGACACCCGGAACTGCCGCCTCAAATGCACGGCGCACCATGGTGGTGCGCACCACTTCGCCGAAGGTGCCGATGTGCGGCAAGCCAGATGGGCCGTAGCCGGTTTCAAACAGCACATAACCCTTGGTGGGTGTTTTGCCCTTCAGCCGGTCGTCCCACAGTGTGCGAGCCTCTTGGAAAGGCCAGGCATTGGACGCGTGAGCCAAGGAGGAAACAGGGTCAGAAGTGGTCATTTGAAAAGTATGGGCTGAAAAATTGGAAATGTGAGGTGTGTGTAGGCGGGCGCGTCGTGGGGGTCAAGGCGCGCAGTAATACGCTTTATATATGGAGCTTGGCGCGCTTTATATATAAGTGTTCTCGCTTCATGATAACACCCCTCACCCATCGCCGGGTTTTTTTGCCGCCCGCCCATATCGTTGTCGCCGAATGGTCGGAAACAGCCGTGCTGGACCCTGACGGCGAGGTGAAAGTGCTGGCCACGAGCAAGGCTGCAAGCCTGCTCTCCAAAAAACCAATGATCGTGTGCCATGCGCGGGCCACAGCGGCGCGGCTGAACCTGGAGCGGTTCACTGCGGCTGATGCTTTGGAACTTTATGCATTTGTAAGACCCGCCACATTTGCTGTGCCCACGGTAGATGGATTAGCCCACGTCTTGGGATTGGCACGCGCCAAAAGCATTGAAGACCGGCCAGAGTTGCTGGCGCGTATTTGTTTGGCACTGCTGAACGAGCTGACGCTGGTTCCTGAAACCGAGGCCAAACCGATCCGCACCCTTGCGGGCAGTATGGCCCGTGCGCGGTGGCCCTGGGGCCCCAGCGTCATGGCCGCGTTAGGCGGCGATGAAAATGATACGGGCGGGCATGGCGCAAGTTCGGGATTGCGCGTGTGGACGCGCCTGCCTGAGTGGCAAGAACGCGCACCACCTGCACCCCCATCTCATCTGACCGTGGACGCTGATGAAAGTGTCGCGCGGCTTGAGCAGTTGTTGGATTCAAGTGCGGAGCGCCGCCCGCCGCAAGTGAGTTTTGCGCGCGCCGTGACCAGCGCCTTTCAGCCCCGCGCGGACGTTGATGCCCCCCATGTGGTGCTGGCCGAAGCCGGAACCGGTGTTGGTAAAACGCTGGGCTACATTGCACCCGCCAGCGTATGGGCCGAGAAGAACGAAGGCACGGTGTGGATTTCCACCTTCACCCGCAACTTGCAACGCCAATTGAATGACGAGTTGGACCGGCTGTGCCCTGACCCCGACGATAAAAAACGCCGCGTGGTCATCCGTAAGGGCCGCGAGAACTATTTGTGCCTGCTGAATTTCGAAGAAGCTGTCAATCGCCTGCCCACCCAACCGACTGACGCGGTTGTTTTGGGTTTGATGGCGCGCTGGGCGCTGGCCACCGACAACGGCGACATGATTGGCGGCGATTTGCCGGGCTGGATGGTGGAAATTTTTGGCCGTGAGAAAACGCTGCCACTAGCCGACCGGCGCGGTGAGTGCATCTACGCGGCGTGCTCGCATTATCAGAAGTGTTTCGTTGAACGCACAGTGCGCCGGGCGCGTTACGCTGACATTGTCGTGGCCAATCATGCCCTCGTGATGGTGCAAGCTGCGATGGGTGGGCTCGACGATGGCACGCGGCCCACGCGTTACATTTTCGACGAAGGGCATCATATTTTTGAGTCTGCTGATTCGGCGTTCTCGGCGCACTTGAGCGGTATGGAAGGGGCCGAGTTACGCCGCTGGTTATTGGGTGCTGAAGATCGCGCCCAATCGGGACAAAAGGGTGGACGGGCGCGGGGTTTAAAGAAACGCGCGGAAGATTTAATCGCCGAGGGAACTTCGTCGCCAGACTCATTACTCGCAGCACTCGAAGAAACACTTGCTGCTGCGCGCGTGCTGCCGGGGCCGGGCTGGCGCAACCGCGTGAAAGATAACCAACCGCACGGTGCGGCTGAGGAATTCTTGGTGCTGGTGCGCCAACAGGTTTATGCGCGCGCCAATGCAGACTCCCCCTACTCGCTCGAAACCGAAACTGCCGAGCCGATTGATGGCCTGCTCCACGCCGCCAGTGCTTTGGACGAAAAACTCAAACGCCTGGAAACGCCACTGCGGCGATTGGTAGCAGGATTTAAAGCCAAACTTGATGCCGATGCGGAAACCCTGGAAACCTCCGCCCGTATTCGCATTGAGGCCCTCATTCGTACGCTCGAACGCCGTGGCCTCATGGATGTGATTGCTTGGCGCGATATGTTAAGCGCCTTGAGCAAAACCACGCCGGCTGAATTCATCGACTGGTTCAGTGTCGACCGCAGTGATGGCATTGACGTAGATGTGGGCCTGCATCGCCATTGGCTTGACCCCACACTCCCGTTCGCGCGCGCCATTGCCGATCAGGCCCACGGCATTGCGGTTACGTCTGCAACGTTGCTCGACGGCAGCGGCGATATAGAAGCAGATTGGGCCGCCGCCGAACGTCGCGTGGGCGCACCACACATGGGCGCACAATTATCGCGCAGCTCGCAGGCTTCGCCTTTTGACTACGCCAAACACACGATTGTTTTGGTGATAACCGACGTGCGCAAAGACGATATGGCCCAAGTGAGTGCTGCCTTTCGCTCACTCTTCATGGCTGCTGGTGGCGGAGCGTTGGGGCTGTTCACCTCAATCGCGCGCATGCGTGAGGTGCACACACGCATTGCCGCACCACTCGAACATGCGGGCTTCCCGCTTTATGCACAGCACATCGATGAAATGGATACCGGCACATTGGTCGACATCTTCCGCGCCGAGGAAAACGCCTGCTTGCTGGGCACCGACGCGTTACGAGAGGGTGTCGACGTACCAGGCCGTTCGTTGCGCATGGTGGTGTGCGACCGCGTGCCGTGGCCACGGCCTGATATTGTCCATAAAGCGCGGCGCACCTTTTTTGGCAAGCGCACCTATGACGATGCGGTCACACGCCTGAGACTCAAGCAGGCTTTTGGCCGCTTGATCCGCCGCAACACTGATCGTGGGGTTTTTGTTGTGCTCGACCCGATGCTTCCCTCTCGGCTGCGCGGCGCGTTCCCTGCCGACGCACGTTATGAACGATTGGGTTTGGCCGAGGCGATCAGGCAGATAGAAATGTTTCTTAGTTCGCCGTGATTTCTTTCAGTTCCGCGACAATTGGTGATTTGCCAACTGGCGCGGCGCGGCGCTGAACAACCAGCCTGCCGGTTTCGCGCGGCACACAATAGCCCTTCAC
>JANLSL010000063.1:0-1676 GCA_031362385.1 Alphaproteobacteria bacterium
GCCGTTCCCGCACTCTCGCAAAACACCGGGAAGGTGCGTACCCCAACCGCTTTGGCCAGGGCGCGGGCACCATCGGCATCGGTGACAATAAAGCCCTGGGTCGCAGCCAAGCTGACGCTTTGCTCGGGTATTTCCTCTACATTAATAAGGGGGCACGCCAGCACCTCATGGCCACGGGCGCGGATATCTGCCGCAGCCGCTTGCGCATCCCCCGCCGGTCGTGTGATGAGAACTCGCATCCGCTTAAAGCTATCCCGCTCTATGTGCTGTGGCATTGGCCTGTCTGTTGTAGAGGGTACAGCGGCAACGGAAAAGCCAATTCCCTTCAAGGGGTTCGGTCAAAAGAAGAGCACGCATGATTGTCCTTGGCCTTGAAACCAGTTGCGATGAAACCGCTGCCGCAGTGGTGTCGGGCGACGGGCGCATTTTGGCCGAGACAGTGTTGTCCCAGGTGGCCGAACACAGGCCCTTCGGCGGCATTGTGCCTGAAGTGGCCGCACGCTCACACCTCGCTCACCTGGGCACCCTGATCGAAAAAGCTATGGGTGATGCGCGCATTGGGTTTTCTGATTTAGCCGCAGTGGCAGCAACTGGCGGGCCCGGTCTGATTGGCGGGATCATGGTGGGCGTGATGACTGCAAAATCAATCGCCGCAGTTCACAAAATTCCGTTTCTTGCCGTCAATCATCTTGAGGGTCATGCGCTGACTGCGCGTTTGACGAACCAGGTTGAGTTTCCGTTTTTGCTGCTGTTGGTCTCGGGTGGTCATTGTCAGTTGCTCGTCGCTGAAGATGTCAATGTCTATCGCCGGTGGGGCACAACACTTGATGACGCTGTCGGTGAGGCCTTTGATAAAGTCGCTAAAATGCTTGGTCTTGATTATCCCGGCGGGCCCGCCATTGAGCGCGTGGCAGCAGCAGGAAACCCAAAACGGTTTTCTTACGCTCGGCCCATGAAAGGTAAGCCAGGATGTGATTTTTCATTTTCAGGCTTAAAGACGGCGGTGCGTCTTTCTGTCGAGCAGTTACCCCCTGGGCCGATCACACCTCAAGATGCCGCTGATGTGGCTGCGTCCTTTCAAGCTGCTGCGGTTGAGTCCATTGTCAATCGCGTCCGGAACGCAGCGCAGCGTTTCAAAGACCAATACCCCCAGGGAAAAACACTGGTGGTTTCAGGCGGCGTGGCGGCCAATACAACTTTGCGCGCAGCCCTTACGGCAACGGCACATCATGCGGGCCTTGAATTTATTGCGCCACCACAACGCTTGTGTACTGACAACGCGGTGATGATTGCGTGGGCTGGCGTTGAGCGTTTGCGCAAAGGCCTAATCAACACGCTTGACTTCAAACCCCGCCCGCGGTGGCCCCTGGACCCCACGGCAGCGCCTGCAATTGGGGCGGGCGTCAAGGCTTAAGAAATATTGTGATGGTTACGAAACCACGCAACAGTTTTAGCTAAGCCTTCATCAAGCGAAACGCTTGGCCGGTATCCTACCGCGCGCTCGAGTGCGCTGACATCGCACCACGTTTCCTCAACTTCCCCTGGCTGTATGGGCACATAGCTCAAGACAGCCTTTTTCCCAGCATGTTTTTCGATGGCACGAATAAAATCCATCAGTTCAACGGGCTCACCGCGACCGATATTGAAAATACGGTATGGTGCGACACCACTGCCAT
>JANLSL010000188.1:0-13087 GCA_031362385.1 Alphaproteobacteria bacterium
ATTTTAATTTCTCGTCTTGGAACGACTGAGAAAAAAATATTTGCCGATGAGATGCGCTCTACGCGCGAGGTCGATTTCGATACGCTTGCGACGCTTGTTCCCCAAACAGCGATGAATTTTGACGGTCTTAAAGTTGACCAAGCCTATGCCGCCGACAGCGGCAACTATATGGACCAACAGGTTCCAACGGGTTCGCTGCCGATAGCGGCTCCGCTGCAGCCAGGAGTATCGCAACCGATAAAGCCATTCGCAGTGAGTGTATCGTTCGGGCAGACATCTAAGTTTGCTGCCGATGCCGAGCGCCTCGTGGTGTCAAGGTTGGGGTCGTCGCCAGGCACCAACTATACTGAATTCGAGCGTAATCGCGTGATGTTGTATGAGTGGCTATCGACGCTGACGGCCACTGAAAATTTGTTCTCACGTGTCAATAACGCGGTCATTCAGCATCATCACACCATTGGTGTGATTCAAGCCCCGTTTCATATCAACATCGACGGATACGATGACTTTCCAGTTTATGGGGCCGCGCACCTTGAAAGCGCGCTGAGTGTTGAAACTGCTGATAACGATATCACCAAAACACAATCTATAAAATTTAACTTCGCCGCAGCGATGGCCTCGGCCGAGGGGCGAGTTCTGTCGGGTGCGGGCGGCACACCGCTCGATATGAGCACTCCGTCTGTCTTCCGCCGATATATGAACGTTCAGCAAGGCTTAGATAAGGATTTTTATAATATCCTGGGCATCTCGGCTTATAACTCGGTGCAGAATAATTTGTTCTCCAAAGAGCAAATCAAGAAGTTTGTTCTGGCTGGTTATCAAGTTATCGTCCCCAATATTCTGCCTCTCTATTATAGTTCGACCGATCCCTATGCACCGACGCTAACGCCTTATTTGGCGGTCTCAGCAGATGGCAACGATATCGCCAACATGATTGACGGCAGAAAGGGCGCGGCTTCGGGGCCTGGCAGCCCAACACCCGCCGCGATCTTTGATCCCAAAATTGCCGGTGGGGCTGAGACGACTGTGGGTGTCGAAGGACTATCCATCAGTCCATCGAATGGCGCAGTCTCGTATAGCCATACTGACATGGTTGTCGGCAACGGCCCATTTCCATATAGCCTTCCTTATACTCGTAACCACAGCATGAGTGACTGGTCGGATGGTATTATGCCTGCCTTCGCCGGATGGCGTCACAATTACATTCTCAGGGAAAGCTTTGTTTACGACGGCAATGCGTCCATGGGGCAGGGGGCAGACACACCAGGTATTGCCGCATCGCAGGCCATCGTCGCGGCTTATGTAGGCGTTGATATTTTGCGCGGTGGAAATACCCTCACGCGCCAGATGCTTGCTGAAATTTTGCAGCACACGGCAGACGAATTTGGCTATGGCGGTGGCGGCTGGGTGACGAACTTTGATACATTCGGCGGGCCAAGCCGGTTTTTCTCAACGTCAGACTCTGTTACTCCCGCGCTTGGTTCTGCGGATACTTTTACAAATGGTCCAGGTGGCTTTGCGCGTTTAGTGACCCGCGATGGTATTATTTACGACTTTGGTGTGCGTTCTACGGTTGGAAATGTTGCGGCCACCAACCCATGCGCTGGGTTGCAGGTTGGGATAGATAAGCCGGGCATTCCACCCCCTGATCCTGTTCAGAATGGTGTGTCAAAAGTTACATGGCCGACAGGGGTTATAGTAGACTTCCTCTATCGAAGTGGTGGTTTTAATGGCGACCCCGCCGCATGCTTATCGCCGATCGCAAAGGTTTCAAATAACCTGGGCCGCGAGCTTAACTTCAATGGGCCGACCACTGGCGTTTTGACTGTTACCGACGGCCCGGTTGGTTCAAGCCCGCGCAGTGTTACGGTTACGCCCGGTGATGTGACGCTGCCTGATGGGCAAAAGATTAAGTACGATTTTCAATATCCGATCATTGCAGCAAATCCTGGCACCTTCCTTCAAACAGTCGCGCTGACGCCCAAGCTTGTTTCCATCACGCTTCCCGCCCCACCGCCAGAATCGCCCGGCAGCGCGCCTGCGCCATTTGTTACCTTGCAGTACGACGATCTTGCTCGTGTCACCAGTCGCACCGACGCTAAGGGTCGCACCACCAGTTATATGCATGCGGGGCTGTCGCAAAACTTCTTGTACAAAACGAGTGATCCTCTGCTGTACGCCTCGACGACTTATTTTGATGACGATGGCCATGTCACCAAAACCGTGAATGCATTGGGCCACATCGCCACACAAAAATACGACACGATTGGCCGTGTGATCGAAAGTACCGACGCTGAAGGTGGCAAGGTTACGTATCAGTATGATGTTCGCCATAACACAACGCAGCAAACCCTTATTGCGAAACCGAGCTCAGGCCTTGCCAATTTAGTTTCGGCCTCGACGTATCCATCTGCGTGTACCGACCCTGGTGTGAACGCAGCCACCTGCAATAAACCGTTGACGGCGACGGATCCGCGCGGGGCCATCACCTATTTCGAATATGCTGATGCTGCTGCCCCAGCGGGCAACGGTACTGGCTTGTTGAAAGTCCAACGCGACCCGTGCCCAGCTATAGGTGCTTGCCTCGTCGGCGATGCCAATCGGCCTTTGACAAAGTATAACTACAATTCAGTCGGCCAAGTCATTCAGGTCACCGACGCGACTAATATCATTACCGACTTTACGTACAGCACAACCGGCAATCTGATTTTGAAAAACGTTAACCCCGCCAGCCTGAAGCTGCGCACCGCTTACATCTACGATGCCATCGGCAACTTGTGTAAGTCGGTCGATCCGCGCGGTGTTGCTGCCGTAACCACCGCCAATTATTGGACGATACCGCGCACATGCACCGAGTCTTTGGGCGCGGCAACGGCGTATGTCACAGCCTACGGTCGCGACAAAAACCGACGCTTAGAAAAAACGACCGACCCCTTAGGCAACTATACGGAAAACAAATACAACGAGAACGGCTGGCCTATTAGTGTCAATCAGTTCGCGGCCGGCGGCGCACTGGTGGCGCGCACCGACACGCGTTACTTCAACGATGGCCAAGTGAACAAAACCTTAAACCCGCAATGCTTCAATGCGGCCTTCCCGGCGGCCGAGATTGTTGGTGCTGATTGCGGGATCGTTACTAACAGCTACGACGGTGATGGCCGTCTTGATACTATCACCGATGCCGTTGGGCGAGTGACCCAAACAACCTACGATGCCATTGATCAGGTTTTAAGAGTCCGTTCAGCGGTAGGCGTTGCTGCGTTGGAACAAGACACTGCCACGTATACCTACAGCCTTAATGGTAAACGTAAAAACGCCATGGACGCCAATGGTAATCGCTCTGACTATACCTACGATGGTTTTGATCGCCTGATCAAATTCGAATACCCCAACAAGTCAAAGCTGTGCCCCACGCTGGGCTCGTGCACCACGGCGACAGTCAACGCCCCTGTCGCCGGTCAAGATTATGAAACGTTTGAGTACGACAATAACGGCAACACGACGTGGCGGCGTAACCGTGCGGGCAACATGATCGAGCGGACGTATGATCTGTTAAACCGTGAAACCTACCACAAGGTTCGTGGGGCTACAAAAACCAGCACGATCGAACGCCAAATCGCGACAACATACGACAAGGCCAGCAAGGTCAACACAGTCACGCGCAGCACGGCTGCTGGCGAATCGCTCAAGCCGCAAATCGACTACAACTACGATACAGCGGGTCGGGTGAAGACCGAACGATTCCGGCTGGATACGACATCGGCGGTCGCTACGCCGTGGTTGGATACCGCGCTCACTTACGACGTGGCCAGCAATATGACGTCGATGGTCTACCCGGTTCCGGCATCCGCGATTGTTCACCCCGCGCTGACCGTTGACTACGCCTACGATGCGCTGGGCCGCCCGATCAAAATCTGCCGTCGTGACAGTGGCAACTACAACACGTGCGCCACGTCGCCTGCGTATTATGTGTCGAACTACGGCTACGATGGGCTATCGCGGCGCAACGCCATGACACTGGGCAACGGCCGGGTGGCCGATTTTGGGTACAACACGGACTCGACGCTGGCGACGCTGACGCACCGGGGGCTGATCACCGATGGCAACGGCCCGGCGAAGGACGCCAATTGGGTGTTCAGCTACACGGCCGCGAACCAAGTGCGCAGCAAAAGCCTGCCCAGCGTGTTCCGGTGGGAGCCCGATGCGCAGTATCAGGTGGGCAAGGTGGTCTACACGCCCAACGGCTTAAACCAGTACATCACCCAGAAGAAAGACGCCGCGCCCACGGTGCCACAAACCTTCAGTCCCAATGGCAACCTGACCAACGACGGCACGTGGACGTATACGTATGACAACGAGAACCGTCTGACCAAGGCCGCCAAATCATCTGGCGTGGCGGTGATGGCTGATTACAGCACTGACCCCATCGACCGGCGCATGAGCAAGTCGGTGTCTAAGGGCGGGGGCCCGACGCCGGTGAAGACGCTTTACCTCTGGTTTGGGGATGACATCATCGCCGAGTACGACATTACCGGGGGCACCAGCACCACCAGCACGGGCACCCTGCTGCGCCGGTATGTGTATGGGGCTGGTGTGGATGAACCCATCGCGCAGCTGGACTATATGGCCACGCCTATGGCGGCGGCGTACTACCACGCCGACCACCTCGGCAGCATTGTGGCGCTGAGCAACGCCAGTGGGGCGATCACCGAGAGTTACAGCTACTCGGCCTATGGCGAGAGCAGCCTGGATGCGCAAAAGATGTTGGGCAACATCTTCCGCTACACCGGCCGCCAGTTCGACGAAGAGACGGGGCTGTATTACTACCGCGCGCGCTACTACAGCCCCACGCTCGGCCGCTTCCTGCAGACCGACCCGGTGGGGGATACAGACTCACTCAACCTGTATCAATACGCCAAGTGGGATCCCATCAGTAATAAGGATCCGAGTGGGTTAAAGCAGTTAACAATCGCATGGGGTATCGGGCCTGGAGGAATTTTTACAGTGGGAAGAAATTCCGGACAATGGAACGTTGGTCTATTTGGTGGAATGGTCGAAGGTATGAAGTTTGACTACGATAACGGCGATTCTGGGCGCATGAGATCAGGTTTTGATTCTCAATTTAGGGCAGGCGCCGGGGTAACTATAGGTAAGGAAGATGTGCTCAGCGCAGAAGCAGAGCTAATAATTCCAGGCCCCGGTCCAAAGAACGGCGACCAATATGGAGATGTGCAAGGGCTTGAGGGTTCTGTTTCAGGCGCTATAGGGCCGTATGCGTTTGGAACAGATGCATCTATTGATCGCAATGATCCAAACAAATTAAACACAGAAAACAAATCTTCCTGGGGTATCGGCGCGGCTGGTTACGTTGTTGGGGGAGTAACGTGGCATAGCGAAGTTGCTGCGCCAGCCGCGACTCCGCCAACGCCATCGAAACCACCGCCACCGGGAACGCCCAACAAAGTTTGCGATGGGTCTTCTACCTTTGGAGCGCAGCCTGCATGTAATAATTAATCATGCATAACGTGACGTTTGGCCTGCTGTTGATTTTGCATTACATGGTTACGTTTCAAAACAGAGTCGGATATGTTATTTTAGTTCAGTTTCCATAGCTGCATTGAAGTAAAGTAATGGATAAATGGCACTTGACCAAATTAGTGATGCTAGTTTCGATCTGGGGGTTGGTATTGCATTCGCCATTATTGTGTTGGCCTGGAATTTTGATTGGAAGCACTACATTCGGTTTTGGAATAGGGGCCGGACGGAAGAAAATCTCGGTAAGCAGAGAGCCTTTAGGGCATTTTTTTTCCTTTCATTTCTTGGTGTTCTGTGGGGATTAATTTCTGTATTTCTCGACAGCCCTGTTTCGGCCCAGGATTTTGGCGGTGGCTTGCTGGTTGCCTTGGGAATCATTGCCTTATTTTTTGCACTTGATATTCTGTTTCGTCGAATTCTTGGGCCTCCAGTCTGAGTTAAATATTCAATGGCCTGAACGAGTACAGCGCCATCGCACGCGCGCGGGCCGCGGTGCCGGTCACGCCCACCTACGATGCCTATGGCAACCTCATCGACGACGGCACGTGGGGCTATAGCTACGATGCTGACAACCGGCTGGTTGATGCCGCGCGCAGCGTTCCGACCATGACCACCGCCAAATACAAATACGATGGCATTGATCGTCGTTATACCAAAACAGTCGATCTCACCACGCGAACTGATTACCTGTGGTCGGGCCAAAACATCGTGGCTGAGTACGCGGTGCCCAACACCGCCACGCCCGGCACTCAAAGCTTGCAGCGCCGCTATGTGTTCGGTCCCGGTATCGACGAGCCCGTGGCAGTGCTGCAGTACAACGGCGCGGCCACCCCGGTGCTCAGCGACATTCAGTACTTCCACGCCGACCATCTGGGCAGCATCGTGGCGCTGAGCAACACCAGCGGCGGCATCTGGCCTGCTGCCGGTTCCGAAGACACACCCTTTAAGCTAGTTTTGCCTGTTTTTCGAACTCCATTGGGCTGAGATATTGATCTTGCCCCTTTCAATCGCCCCGAGCTAGTGGTCGCCAAATAGTTGCGTTTTAGCCCCCGGGGTTGAGCAAATGGAGTTGTACAAACCCCTGATTTCGCTCAATATATCCAAAAATAAGACTATGGAATTGCTTTAGCAGCGGCTGGTTCACCTCACTTAAATTGGGTGTCGCTGTGTTACGAACGTTGGCTTTTGTGGTTGCGATGACAGCGGGGCTGCTGCCCGCGTCTTTGGTGCATGCGCAAAACGCAACCGACCCCAATACAACATCATCTTTCAACACTGAGGTTGGCCGCCGCCTTGAGGCGTTGAAAGCCCTGCCTGCCGCCGAGGGGATGGGGTTGTTGGTGCCTGTTGTCGCATCGGACCGCACAACCGAGGTGCCCCAAGCGCTGGACCCCGTTACCATCCGCAGTCGTGCGGTTGAGATTGATCAGGCGTACTTACGCAAACTGGTGTCATCGATCGAGTTCCGTCTAGACGCCACTGCACCAACGATTAACCAAGCCGAGGTTTATACGCTCAACCTGTTTGATGATGCGCCTGTGCGCTTTGTCAAAGAGTCCATGCGGGTGGATGAGCAAGGCTTCACCATATTCCACGGCACGGTGATCGACGATTTCAACGGCGACGTGTCCATGGCCATCAAAGATGGCAACGTCACCGCCACTGTGCGCCGTCTCAATAAAGAGTACCGCCTGTTCCTCGCACCCGGCGGGGTACACAAAGTTGTGGAAGTGATGCTGAGCGCACTCCCGCGTGGGGATGATGTGGTGATGCCCGATGTAGGCCCGAATAGTCCGGGCCCCAAACCACCGCTGCCACCAAGCCAGCCCAACCCCAGCCGCGAGCCACGTGAGCGCGCATCTGCTGGCCTCATCACGCTGACAATGTTGATGGCGTATACGCCACAAGCTTTAGCGGCGCGACCAAACATAACAGCTGATATTGCACTAATGATTGACTACCTTAATCGTGGGCTGACTGATTCAAAAATCGACGTTCAAGTTCAACTCTTGCATTCGACGTTGGTTGATTACCAAGAACCTTCAAATGTCACGAGTTACGACGTTTTTTCTGAAGCTGGACTTGGAATTGGTGATTTCGGTCGTGTTGGTCAACTCCGCGATACCCTTGATGCCGATCTGCTTGGTGTGCTTGTGGGCAGCGTCAACGACGTTTGTGGGCTGGGCACATTCAATCTTCCGACTGTACCTGAAAGATTCCTTGAATTAGCGCGTAATACTTTGAGCGTCGCTTCGGTCGGTTTTAGCGGCGCTTGTCTTCCCGATACTCTGGCCCACGAAGTCGGGCATAATTTAGGTGCTCTTCATGAGCGCTATATACAAGCGGGAGCTCAGCCTGGGCCTGCTGAATACCATTTTGGGTACGCTGACACTGTCGGAAAATTCCGCGATATCATGGCTTATGGCAGAGAGTGTTCAGATAAAAAATTTTTATGCACAAATACGAATCGATTTAGTAACCCAGACCTCAGCTATAATGGCCGCCCAATAGGAGTGCCATTCGATCAACCGTTGGCTGCTGATGCATCACGCCGAATGCGCGAACTGGCATCAATGGTTGATCAGTTTGGGCCTCTATTTAGTTTGTCGACAGACCCTGTGGTTAAGGTCACCCGCCCCACGGGTGGAAAAGTTGGATCCCTCATAACGTCCAACGGCATTGAGTATCCGGGTAACATTAGTTGTGGAACAGCAAACACAATTTGTCGTGCTCAACTTCCCCCCAACACGCAACTCAAGCTGATAGCCACCCCTGATAGTGGATACGCTTTTGCAGCATGGAGTGGGGCGTGTAGTGGCAGTAATACGATCTGTCAATTGGCTGTCAATTCATTCACAAGTATTGTGGCTATTTTTACCCGCAATGCCCCTCAAACTTTCACAGTCAGCAAGACTGGCAGCGGTACGATCACGAGCGATGTATCTGGGATCTCATGCGGTACGGCCTGCGCAACCTCGTTCGGTTCTGGCGCAGTCGTAACTTTAACCGCAGTACCCGATAGCGGCTGGACATTTACGAGTTGGGGGGGTGCCTGCAGTGGGGCTGAGCAATGTAAACTTACTATATCGGCGGCTACGTCCGTTTCAGCAACGTTTACGCAAAACTCTCCTGTCAGTTTCAAAATAACGAAGTCCGGAAATGGGTTCGTGAGCTCTGCATTGCAATACACACCCTTTACCTCATTGTTATCATGCGGGAACCAATGCTCAACTTCAACGGGCGCTGGCACAAAGGTGAGTTTATATGCAACGCCGGATCCTGGCTGGCGGCTGGGATCTTGGGAAGGTGTTCTGTGTGGTATTCGGTATGGCGTATTTGATACGATTGAAAGCTGCAACGCCGTTACCGCCTCAGATACGAATGTTGTCGTTAACTTTGTGCCGCTACAAACGCCTCAGAAGTTGACTCTGACTATGATTGGTGCCGGCCATATCCAAAGCAATATCCGAGGTATTAATTGTTTTAAATCGGAGCAATGCGAGCAAGTTTTCGAAAGCGGTGAAAAAATATTACTCTATGGCGGCGCAGATTCTAATTTCCGTTTTTTATCGTGGGGCGGGGCCTGCGCAGGCCAAACCACCAAGCTCAACGATAATTTCTTTACCTGCACTGTCACCATGGACAGCGCCAAAACTGTCACCGCGACTTTTGTGCCCAAAGATACACCTCAGTCTCTCAACGTTGTTGTCTCTGGCAATGGAACGGTAGCAAGTGCACCAGACGGTATTAGCTGTGGCGCGACCTGTAGGGGTGATTTTGTCGACTCAGCAAATGTTGATCTCGCAGCTACTCCTGCCGCGGGGTGGTCACTATCTGGCTGGGGCGGTGCGTGTAGCGGTGCGGGATCATGCCGCGTCACGATGGATGGCGACAAAACTGTTTTCGCCACCTTTGTTGAACCTATTTCGTCGCGCAACTTTACTGAATTTGGAATTGCTACGGCAGGAAGTTTTGCAAACAACATAGCTAACGGGTCTGACGGGAACCTGTGGTTCACGCAAGGGGGCGGGAACAAGGTGGCCAAGGTTACGCCCGCTGGGGCAATCACTGATTATAGCCTGCCCACAGCGGCTTCTGGAGTGTTTGATATTGCCGCCGGTGCGGATGGCAATCTGTGGTTCACCGAACAGTCCGTCAACAAGATAGGTAAGATCACGCCCGCAGGCGTGGTGAGTGAGTTCACTATTCCGCCCGCCACGGGTATTTCGGGCATCTCGCCCTATGGCATTGCGGCGGGGAGTGATGGGAACCTGTGGTTCACTGAGCAAACCACCAACAGTATTGGCCGGGTGAGCACGTCGGGGGCATTTGCGCGCTTTGCTGTGCCCACGGCCAGCAGTGCGCCCAAACGCATCGCCGCTGGGCCCGACTCCAATCTTTGGTTCACGCAAGCCAGCGGCAACAAGATCGGTCGCATCAGCACCAGCGGTACGATCACCGAATATGCCATCCCCACAGCCAACAGCAGTCCCGGCGCCATCACCAAGGGGCCTGATGGTGCCATGTGGTTTGTCGAAGAGGCTGGCCGCAAAGTGGGGCGCATCACCACGGTCGGAACCATAACTGAGTTCACAGTTTCGGCATCAAGCAATCTCACATCGTCAACTATTACGACTGGACCCGACGGCAATCTTTGGTTCACATATGGCACGAGTGCCAAGCTGGGCCAGATCACGACAGCGGGCAAAATAACCGAGTTCGTCACACCCAGCTTCAATGGCGCGCCGCGCGGCATAACGACCGGGCCTGATGGCAACCTGTGGTACACGGACCTGAGTGCCAACAAGATTGGCCGCCTGACGTTGCGCGGCTTCCGGCAAGGGGCAGTGTTCTCAACCGCTCAAGCCAGTTCCAAGTCATTCTTACGCTTTGCTAACACCGGCAGTACGGCTGGGGCGGTGAGTGTGACCTTGGCAGATGAGCGCAGCGGGCTGGCGCTTGCCCAATGGACCAGCCCCAACATTCCGGTCGGGGCTTCACGGCAGTTCTATATTGAGGAGATCGAGGCGGCAGGCGGCACGTTTGCCAAGCCACAGTATTACGCCATGACCGTGCGCTCGCATATGGATGGGGCGTTTCAACATGTTCTCTGGCGGCCTAGTGACGGCACACTTACTAACCTGAGTACATGCGATACGGGCGTGAGTGCAAACCCCACGCAACTAATCAATGTGCACTCGTCGTTGCTTGAGGCTGGCTACCCCAGCTCGGTCGTGGTCAGCAACACCGGCACAAGTTCCAGCACGGTCAGTCTGGGCATTTATGACGCCACCACCGGCACGAAGCTGGGCACGTTCACCACAGTAGCGATTCCTGCTGGCGGTCAGTTGCTGTTGCCTATGACTGACATTGAGGCTGGGGCCAAAGTCTCTCCCGGGACCAGCATCTATCACTATGTGATTAAAGCCGAGGGCGCATTCACCGGCTACTTGCAGCAACTGGTGAACAACAAGTCCACCGGCGTCATGACGGACATGACCACCTCCTGTTCGCTCACCGCACCAACGGTAGTCCCGGCACCTACGACATTACGGCAAGGTGCGGCGTTCTCGACCGCCCAGGCCAGCTCACGCTCGTTTCTGCGCTTTAATAACACGAGTACAGCTCCCAACACCGTCACCGTGACCCTGGCTGACGACAAAACCGGCCAAACCCTGACCCAGTGGACCAGCCCCAGCATTGCCGCCGGGGCTTCACGACAGTTTTTCATTGAAGAACTCGAGAGCGCCGGGGGAGGCTTTGCCAAGCCGCAGTATTACGCGATCACCGTCAGATCAAAGTTCGACGGCGCGTTCCAACATGTGCTGTGGCGGCCCAGCGACGGCACTCTGACCAATTTGAGTACATGTGATGCGGGCGTGGGGGCTAATACTAGCCAACTGATCAATGTCCACTCGACGCTGCTTGATAGCGGCTACCCCAGCTCCATCGTCATCAGCAACACAGGCGCTGCGACAGCGAACATAACCCTGGGTGTGTATGACGCTACCACCGGAACAAAGCTTGGCACCTACCCAGCGCCACCTATTCTCGCTGGTGCGCAAGCCGTGATCCCCATGACCACCATCGAAAGCGGGGCAGGAGTGTCACCAGGCACAACCATCTACCACTATATCATCAAAGCTGAAGGCAGCTTCACCGGTTACCTCCAACACCTCGTCAACAACAAATCCACCGGCGTGATCACCGATATGACCACCATCTGCGCCATGAAGGGCTCGTGAGTGGTTACAGTGACATCAATAAAGAAAGGGAGCACCAGCCAATGAAACACTCAAAAATTACAGCCTTACTGTTTATGACCGTGGCAGCAACTGCGCTGATATCATTCAATGCACAGGCACAAAAGAAATCAACACTTACAGACGCTCAGAAGGTCGAGATAGAGACCATGATGCACGATTACATCATTGCTAACCCTCAAGTGATTTCCGAAGCAATGAGTAAGACGCAAGGCCGCCAACAGCAAGCCGACCGTGATGAGAGACAAAAAGGAGTGCTTTCCACACGCCGCGATGAGCTGTTCAAGCCCGCAGAGGAAACGATCCTCGGAAACCCCAAAGGAGATGTTACGATTGTTGAGTTTTTTGACTACGCCTGCGGATACTGCAAGTCGATGTTTCCGGCGATGATGGAAACGCTGAAAGAAGATGGCAAGGTCCGCCTCGTCTTGAAAGAACTACCGATCCTGGGGCCCAACTCTGCCGTTGCCGCCAAAGCCGCACTCGCCGCACGCAAACAAAACAAATACTCAGAGTTTCATCAGGCGATGCTGGGTTTTAAGGGGCAGCTGTCTGAGGAGGCCATCATGCAAGTTGCCTCAAGCGTTGGCCTCAATGTCACCAAACTCAAAACCGATATGGCAGACCCAGCCATTCAGCAAATTATTGACCGTAACCAAGACCTCGCGCGGGCGCTTCAAGTACAGGGCACGCCAGCAATGTTTGTGAACGAAAAGTTCGTTGCAGGGGCAGTTGACAAAGCTACACTCCTCAAGATGACTGTCGAAGCCCGGAATGTAAAGAAATAGAGGGCTTTGCTTGTGTACAGTCAGAGCTCCTCAGTAACGATGAAAGGCTATTGATTTGCGTCATGGCGGTGATCGGGAGTCTTGATGTTCTCAATACGCAGATCATTTCCGGTTGGGCGTGGGATCCCGACCGACCCCGCGAAAAGATTGTAGTAGAAATCGCCTACAAAGGCAGGCTGTTGACTAAGGTGGTGGCCGAGGGATTTCGTGAAGATCTCAAGGCAGCGCGCTTGGCGGAAGGCCTGTGCAGTTTCACGCTCGCGACGCCCCATTTCATTCCGGCGTGCGAATTGCAGCACCTCACGGTCAAGGCCACTACTGCCCATGCCAATCTGCCCTTGCACGCAACGCTGTCGCTCCCTCAGGCTTTGCCAAATTTATGGATCGACCGCGAAGATTTCAGCACGCAACTGGCGCGAAAGCTAAAAGATGGAGTAATCCGCGACGACATCGCTCAAGCCCTTAGCGACATAGTGCGTGATGGTTTTGTCATTTTGCCCA
>JANLSL010000204.1:0-2571 GCA_031362385.1 Alphaproteobacteria bacterium
ACGCGGCGTCCTCTCCCCCAAGGGGAGAGGAGCAATCCGGAGTTTCATCGATGCCGACAGTTTTAATTACCGGCGCTAATCGCGGGCTGGGGTTTGGATTTGTAGAGTTGTTCCTGCACGAGGGGTGGGAGGTGATCGCGGTTGCGCGTGATCCGGCCCATGCGCCAGAGCTTCAAGCGCTCGCAAAAAAGAATGCAGGCAAACTCAGCATCGAATCATGCGATTTGGCGAACTTTGCCACCATCGATGCCTTGGGTACGAAGCTGAAAGGCAAGCCCATCGATCTGCTGCTGGGTAACGGTGCTAAAACCAACAACCCCGCTTCAACAGTGGGCGACACCAATTACAACGCGTGGATGGAAGCCTTTAAGGTTAACACCATGGCGCAAATGAAACTGGCTGAAACGTTTGTGGAAAATGTTGCCGCCAGTACGCAGAAGAAAATGTTTTTCCTCTCTAGCCGCATTGGGGCCAACCCGCCCGCAGGAATGATATTGTTTCGCTCTAGCAAAAGTGCCCTCAATCAGGTGGTGATGCAGTTGTCATTGTTGCTTAAGCCGCGCGGCATTGCCGTGGCCTGCGCGCACCCAGGCTTTGTGAAAACCAAATCCACCGCCGACATGGGCGTGTTTACCGCCGATGAAAGTGCGGCGCACCTGAAAAAAATCATCGACAAACTGACGGTGCAAACCGCTGGGCAATTTTTTGAACCCGACGGATCAACTTTGCCCATTGTCACGCGTCAAACCAACCCCAACGCGTTTGGCGGCAAAGCCCCCGATGCCTGGAAAGAGCAGCAGAAGGTGTGGGACAAGCAGGGGCAAAAGTAAGTACGTTCGATTGGTCGCAAATTTGGTGATATTATATGAGCCTAGAAAATATCCTCCCCAACGATGTTACTGAACAGCATCTTGAACAGCTAATTGCGGGCGGTGTCCAGGAGAGCGTCACAATAGACTACAAGGCAGAGAGTTATCTGTACGATGACAGCGGAAAGAGGGAGTTACTCAAAGACGTCACTGGCTTCACGAATACTTTAGGCGGTTACCTGGTGCTTGGGATGACGGCGATTGATGGCACCCCAACGAACTTGTCGGGCCTAGCTGGGGTGGTGCTTGATAAAGAGTTGCTCAGGCTCGAAAGTATTGTGCGTGACGGAATTGAGCCAAGAATATTTGGATTGACTATTCGTGGGATAAATTTGGTAAACGGGAATTCAGCAATTATCATTAGTATCCCGCGTAGTTGGAACCCACCCCATCGTGTCAACTACAAAGGCTGGAATAAGTATTTTGCACGAAGCTCTGCTGCCACATACGAACTGAGCGTAACAGACCTACGTTCTGTTTTCCTTCAGTCAGCAAATCTTGAGAGGAGAATTCAGGAGTTCCGACTAGATAGGATTGCTAAAATTAAGGTTGGTGGCGCTCCTGCTCCAGTTATCAACGAAGGGCAAATGGTCATTCATATTGTTCCGATGGCCAGCGGAGTAGCTAGAATTGATGTTGGCGCTGCGAGTAAAGATTTCGTGTCATTCCGTCCGCGCGATTCGATAAGCTTAAACTATAGAATTAATTTTGATGGGCTCTTGGTTACGAGTGTCCAAAATGATGGTCGAATTCCTTGCTACACCCAGCTATTCAGCGACGGTTCAATCGAGGCTGTGATCGGGAAGGTCTGCTATCAGGGTGATAAGTTCAAGGGGTTGGCGTACCCTTTCATCGAAAAAGAATTTTTTGAATTTGTTGAATATCGTTGCAAGGCGTTGGTGAGCCATGGGATACGCCCACCTGTCGTAATTATGATGACACTTATTGGTGTCAAAGGCACAGTCATATCCTTGGGGCCATTTTCTATGCGTGAGCAAGTTGAGGTTGATAGAGATGACCTCCTTACTCCACCAGTCACTCTGCTGGACTTCGATTTTGCGCCGGGGTGGCATAGTAGATTTCAAGATCCAATAAATTCAATTTATAATGCTTATGGAATTGCTAAGTCGCCAAACTTTGACGGTTCAGGTCTTTGGACGTCGCCGCGTTAACTTCTGTTACGCTAGCTGCCTGAACATCAACTCTTCGGAGCGCCACCTCATGGAACCCGCCATCGACACATACGTTTGGGTCTTCGTGCTTCATATGGTGGTTATCGGCTAGAGTTCACACCATGGCAGTCCTGACAATCTGGCGGCTTTTTTAGATTTATTTTTTGCGCTGTCGTTGCCCGGCTTGTCCGGGCAACCCATCGTGTATCACGTGATTCGGGTGCAAGTTGAACGATGGATGCCCCGAATAAATCGGGGCATGACAATAAATCTAAGTGATCGGTGTTTAATTCATATCCCGCCCGATTCTGAACCCAAAGATGTTCGATGCCGTCGGTTCAGGGTCGCGGCCCCGGAAGGTGGGGCGATGGCGCGATAGGCGTGTGCGCCAACTGGCACTGCGCACCGCGCGCTTTTCGCACACCCCAGCAACTTCCCGCGCGCTACCATCGACGGGCTTGTCAGGATAAAGGCCAGCGGCCGAGCAATCTTCGGTCCACTCCCACACGTTGCCAATGGTGTCGAACACG
>JANLSL010000223.1:0-3038 GCA_031362385.1 Alphaproteobacteria bacterium
ATTCCGCCCCGACTACCGCACTTCAAACTGCATTTGAGACCTTGCTGAAAACCCGTATTGGCGTTGAAATGACTGTGGAACTGCACACACCAGGTGCCTTGGCCGATTTAACTGAGGTTGATAAACGCCAGAAACCCAAACGCCTTTTGGACGAACGATTCAAAACAAAATGAACGCCGATACCCATTCCAGCGCGCTGGCTTTTCTAAGCATAGGCGAGCTTGCCCAGCAGCTGTCACGTGGTGCGCTCACAGCACGCACCTTGACCGAGCTGTATCTGGCGCGCATTGCGCAGCACGATAAAAAACTTAACACCTATATTTCAGTTATGGCCGATCAGGCGCTGGCGGCGGCTGATCAATCAGACCAGCGCCGCGCCAAGGGTTTTGCGTTGAGCCCGCTGGACGGCATTCCGATTGCGTTGAAAGACAACATTGATGTGGCCGGGGTGGCCACGACCGCAGGCATTGAAGCGCGCCGTCAACAGATTGCGGTTCAAGATTCAACCGTCGCAGCAAAACTAAAAGCAGCTGGCGCGGTTATTTTGGGCAAGCTGAACATGCACGAAGGCGCACACGGTGCGACCACGGCCAATGAAGCTTATGGGTATTGCTACAACCCCCACCGTGAGGGCTTTACTCCAGGTGGTTCGTCGGGAGGATCGGGGGCGGCACTCGCAGCAGGATTGTGCGCAGGAGCGCTGGGAACAGATACCTTGGGCTCGATCCGCATTCCCGCATCATTCTGTGGCATCGCGGGCCTGAAACCCACGCGCGGACTGGTGAGCACGCGGGGTGTGGTTCCGCTGGCGTGGTCGCTCGATCACGTGGGGCCTTTGGCACGCAGCGTGGGTGACTTGGCCCTGATGCTAGAAACTTTGGCGGGCCCGGATGCTGCCGACGCTTATAGCCGCCCCGCAGCGCACCCCACGCACAGCATTTTCCATACGCCTGCGTCACTGCGCGGCATTCGCATCGGTCGGCTGCGCGACCTGGCGGCTTTTGCATCTGACGCCGTTCATCCTGATATCGTCGCAGCCTATGACACCGCCTTAAACAAACTCGCGATACTTGGCGCACAGATCATTGATGTGGAGCTGAAGGGCTATCACCACAATGTCATTCGCCCGAAGGCGATGTTGGTGATTGAAGCTGATCTGGCGGTTTATTACGCCAAAGCGCTCGAGCAAAGCCCCATAGGCTTTAGCCAAATTTTTCGTGATGGCATTGCCTTTGGTCAGCAACAAAGCGCTCCGAAATTAGCCATGGCCTTTGAAACGATTCGCGCGGTGCGACCCATCGCCAATGCCCTGTTCACCGAAGTAGATGCTTTTATAACACCTACAACGCCCTGCCCCGCGTTTGCGTTCCCCCAGACCATGCCCAAAAATCTCACGGCGTTTACATCTCTGGCCAATTATATCGGCGCACCGGCGGTATCAGTGCCGATGGGCCTGACCGCAGACAAATTACCGATGGGCTTGCAAATTACCACGCGGCCCTGGGCAGACGAGATGGCGTTGAAAATTGCAGCGGCCTATGAGCGTGCGGCAAGTTGGAAATTGCAGCCCACCAGCCTATAATTACCAGAGCCGCGAGATTCCATAGGTATCAAAAATCTTTTCGTTACTGACCAGAGTCAGGCTTTCAAGCTGTGCTTGGGCAATGAGCATCCGATCAAATGGATCACGGTGATGGCCCGGCAAAGACCCCGCATGATCAGCGTGTCGAACACTCATGGGCATTTCGACAAAACCTTGTGTCTGAAAAATTTGAGCGAGCCTGCCAGCATAGGGAAGCATGCTCGGCAGTTTCTTGAGTTTTGCTTTGATTGCGATTTCCCAGGATGACGCAGCACTGACAAAAATATCACCCGATGGTTTTTCAATCAGGCTGCGTGCGCGGAGCGACAGCCGGGTATTGCCCTCAAGCCACCACACAATCGCATGAGTATCGAGTAAAATTCGCAACCGCTATTGCTCCCACAACGACAGTTCATCGTCAGGCAGCGGATCGAAAAACGAATCATCCAACTTTATTTTACCCTTCAGCGAGCCAAATTTGCGTTCGATCTTGAGGGGATTGAGCGCAACGATTTTCGCGACAGGGGTTTTACCCTTGGAAATAATGACGTCCTCGCCAGCCTTGGCTTTCTCGATCAGTTGAGAAAGGTGTGTTTTGGCATGATGAATGGTGACTGTTTTCATGGCGCCGCCCTAAGTTAGCTAACCTACCTTAGCTAACTTAGGGGCGGCGCACAAGACCGCCTGTAGTTGCCAGCGCCGGGCCAGGCCGTATGATGCGCGCAGCGAGCCACATTGGGAGAACCATCTTGAGCACCACCGCACCAACGCCTGGCCAATCGATCATGCAGCGCGATCACAAAGTTTATAACGGCACGATTGCCTATATTTCCAATAAGCCTGAGCGCAAGGGCCAGGAACGCGGGCGCGAGTTTTATACGCTTGTGGTTCATGGCGATGGTTCGCGCACGATTACCGTGCACACGGAAATTGATGACCGGCCCAGTGTGCATCGTGATGCGGTTTATTCGCTGGATAAAAACTGGCTGCCGCTCGACTGCATGATGCGCCTGACAGTGAATGATAAGTTTATGGGCACCGGCTGGATGAAGTTTTATGACACCTATGCTGAGTGCGAAACCTTCACCGCCACAGAAGGGCGCGTCTCGCAGAAATATGCGCTGAAGGCACCACTGAAAACATTCCAAAATCACGCTATTGCCTGCGATAGCTGGCACTTCAAGCATTACGACATTGCGAAAGGTGGCATTCAAAACATTGGGCAGATTTTGCTGTCCTCGCCCGACCACCGTGGTGCGACAGGCCCGCTGTTTTATGCGATCAGCATGCAATTAGGGTATGTGGGCAAAGAAAAAGTGACCGTGAAAGCCGGCACCTTTGACGCCTATCACTTTGAATTCCCCGGCAACAAAGAATTGCCGCAAGAACACCCACCCTATGACATCTGGACCACCGCCGACGGCGAATACACCTTCTTGAAAGGTGGCGTGCTGGG